>NZ_LQXW01000008.1:0-136809 GCF_001586765.1 Pseudomonas sp. ABFPK
CCGGCCCCTCCGCTACGCTACGGGGTTCCCTCGCGCCGGTCTTGCTCCCGGGAGTACGCGCTGCAGGCCCCATCCATGGGGCCTCAGCGCTTGACGGGCATCCATGCCCGTCACCTCCCTCCGCAAGCCCTCTGCTCGGCCTCCTGAAGTCGCGAAGATCAAGATCAAGATCAAGATCAAGATCAAGATCAAGATCAAGATCAAGATCAAGATCAAGAGCAAGAGCAAGAGCAAGAGCAAGAGCAAGAGCAAGAGCAAGAGCAAGAGCAAGAGCAAGAGCAAGAGCAAGAGCAGGAGCGGGGGGCTTGCCTGGGCTTTGGGGTTACTTCACTTTGCATGCACAGTAATCGCCACCAATCGCACAACCACCGGCCTGACCATCAATACACAGACGAACGCCACAGGCATCGCCAATTGGTAAGCCTTCAGCACGTTGCCAAGGTACTCAGGGTTGACCCCCGCATTCGCTGCCGTGATCACGAAACACATCAATAGCGCCATGATCGACGACATGTAGAAGGCAAAAACGTAGGGCGTGGCGCCCGGGGGCAATTTGCGTCGGCCGCGTGCCTGGGACAGGTTGCTCATGCGAACTCCTGAAAAGTAAGTAGAGGCGCAGGTTACAACGCACCCGGCAGCAGCTGTAGACCAGCCGCATTGAGTTCTTTATAAAGAGATTCTTACGAATCCAAGGGCTCAGCATGGACCTGCTCAACGCCATTCGCAGTTTCATCAAGGTGGTCGAAGCCGGCAGCATCGCCGCCGGTGCCCGCAACCTGGGCCTGAGCCCGGCCGCGGTTAGCCAGAACCTGGCACGCCTGGAAGGCCACTTGCAGGTTCGCCTGCTCAGCCGCACCACCCGCAGTATGGCGCTGACACCCGCCGGCACCCAGTATTACGAGCGCGTCAGGCACATCGAGCGCGACCTGGCCTTGGCCGAACAGGCCGTCACCACCCCCGACAGTGAGCCCCAAGGGCGGCTGTGCATTGCCTCGACGTCCGCCTTCGGTCGCCACGTGCTGGCGCCATTGATACCTGCGTTCAGCGCCCGCTACCCACTGCTTTCGATAGAGTTGGTAACGACTGATCGCCGGGTCAACCACGCGCGGGAGGATGTGGATGTAAGCCTGCGCATTACCCCGCAGCTAGAAGACCAGTTGCTGGCCAGGCATATCGCCCGCATCCCGTTCGTTTGCTGTGCCTCGCCCGGTTACCTGCAAAGCGCCGGCGTGCCGGCCACGCCCGAGGCCTTGCGTGACCACCGCTGCCTGGTGTTCCGCTACCCGGTGGATGGGCGCTTCCTGCGTTGGGGGTTCATGCGCGACGGGCTGCGGTTCGAGGCAGAGTTCGGCGGTGTCCTGATCAGCGACGACATCGATGCCCTGACCCAGATGGCGCTGCACGATGGCGGCATCACCCGCCTTGCCGAGTTCATCGTAAGGCCGCATCTAAATAACGGGGCGCTGGTGCCGTTGTTCGAATACAGCGATAGCGGCCAGGCCTATGCCCAGACCGAACCGATGGATATCTATCTGTGCCTGGCCGACCGCTTTGCCATGACCGCAAAAGTACAGGTGTTCATGGACTACCTGCGCGAATGCCTGGGCGATGACTGGCAGGTGAAGGTGTAAAAAAACCGCCACGAGGGCGGTTTTCATGTCACGCGTATGAATCAGAAGCGGTAGGTAAGGGATGCACCAATACCGTGAGCACTGTTCTCATACTTGGCCTGATAGGTGCCTTTCAGCGCCTGTTGTGTCGGCGAGCCGGACACATTGTTCACCTTGGTATCCTCTTCCCACAGATACGAGTAGGCAACATCGATGGTCATGTCGTCGTTCGGGCTCCAACCGGCACCAAAGCTGACAGCCTTGCGGTCGCCGGTAGGGATGCGCGGCGAGCGATCATGGTTGTTGGTGGGCGATTGGTCGACGGAGAAGCCTGCACGCAGGGTCCACTCCTTGTTCACCTTGTAGGCAGCACCAATGGCGTGTGCCCAGGTGTCATGCCAGTTTTGCTCTTCGGTGATGGTCTGCAGTGGGTAGCCCGTCGGTGCTTCGTTCTTGACAACGATGCTCTCCAGGCGGCTCCAGCGAGTCCAGGTACTACCCGCATAGAGTGTCCACTGGTCATCCAGTTCATGGGTGATCGAGAAGTCCACCGATTCTGGCGTCTTTATTTTCAGGCTGGCGTCGAATTTGCCGTTCAGGCCGAGGGCTGCAATCGGGTACGACACTCGCGTGTCGCCTTCAAGCTTGTAGTCGACCATGGAGTGATAGGTTAGGCCCAGGCGGGTACGGTCTGTGGCTTGCACGAGGACGCCAATGTTGTAACCGATCGCGGTGTCGTCGCCCTTGATCTTGATTTCGCCATCCGGCCCGTTCGGGCCCAGCAGCGCCTTGCTGGACAGATTCGAGCCCAGTTCACCCTTGATACGGTTGATGGTCGGACCGAAACCGATCGACACCTTGTCGTTGAAGGCATAGCTGATGGTTGGCTGGAAGGTGACAACCTCGACCTTGCTCTTCTTGCCCCAGTAGCGTGCCGCGTCGTCGCTGCCGTAGTCCGTGATCAGGCCGTATGGCACGTAAACGCCGAAACCGACGCTCCAGTGATCATCGATAGGTTTGACGTAATAGCCCATGGGTACACCCACGACCGGGACCATGTCGCCATCGGTTTCCCCCCCGAAATTGCTACCACGACCCGAAATATCAGTTTTGGCAATGACAGCCGCGCCACCCACGGTGACCTGTTCGCGCTTGAGGCGAGACATGCCCGCAGGGTTGCCATACACCGTGCTGGCATCTTCGGCAGAAGACGAACGTCCCGCAAAACCGGTTCCCATGCCGCTGATGCTTTGTTCGTTCAGCGCGAAACCTGCGGCGAGCAGTTGGCTGGAAGCAAGTGCAACGGCTACGCCGAGGGAGGCTTTGAGCATTACTTTTTTCATTATTAGAAAACTCCTTGGGATCTCCGGGGCGAAAAGCTACCAACAAATCACGCGCCGCGCTATAGCCTCAATCGCAGGAGATAGAGCGGTTTTGTAGGACAATCCGACCAAAATTCCCTTTTTTCCGGGCACGTTGTAGGACGCGTCTTAAGATGCCTGCGGCAATCTCTGATCTATGCAGGTATGCCAGGCGTGTGTGAAGTCGCGCAGGCGACCTTGGGGGTTGAAAATCTGTCGCCAGATTCGCGCAAGCGCGAGAAGGTCATCGGCGGCCGGCAGTGGCGTGGCCTGCTCTTCGATGAGCATCCAGGCAATCGCGGTTGAATAACGCAGGTTGACGGTGAGTTCCAGGTGCGGGCCGCCGAGGAAGGCGTGCTGGCTGGCCAGGCCGCGGACCAGGCTGGCCAGGTCGGGGTCACGGGCAAGATAGTCGTCCCAGATAGCCTGGTGACGGTGTTCGCCGATACGGTACAGACCGTGCCCACGACGGTCGTGCAAGGCCGACCCCAGGGCCGACTGGCTGGCGGCGATGCCAAGCAACAAGGCTTCGGCGCTGGCGCAGTGACGGTTCAGGTAGACCAAGGTGGGTCGGATCACATACTGACACAATTCATTCGCCGCGATACCCATGATGCCCTCGAGCAGTTAAGGGCCGGACGGGCGCTGGAGCTTGGCAGCTGGTGAGTGCTCAGGCCCGCCGGAAGCGGCAAGCACCGCTCGAGTTGAAGTGTAGTGTGATAATCGTGGTGTAAAGGGCTGTTTTTAAATCGATTGCTGCCTGACGTACTTGGCTATATGCCTTAAGGCAATTACGCCACGAACGTTCAGGCAGGCTTGCGATGGCATGATTCAGCGCTTGAATACCGCAGCATTCGCCGCTCACGCGGTGAGCGACTGGCGGGTTCGGGCGATGACCGCCTGCAGCGGTTCACTGCGGCTGTACTGTTCGGGGTACAGGCGCTCGGTGTGGCAGGCGACGCCGTGTTCGTCTACCAGGGTGAAGCTGAAGCTGCCTTTGCGAGGGGCAACGATAAGGCACTTCAACGGCGAGAAGGCCTGGGAGAGGGTGCCAATGGCAGCCTGAATCTGATGATGAGTTTGCATATTGTTGGAGGTTCCTGCTTTAAACACGGGGTTATGATCCGTGCATGATAGAAACGTTCCAGTGACGCCTTTATTAAGGGACGAACGAACCTGACTGGAACAGGGCAGCCAGAGGGAGCGCAATCAAAGGTGGGCGCGTGGGCTGACTGGTAGGTACTTCAGAGGGCAGGCAGCACGCCGGGGCCATGGTTCTAGGCCGTCGGGGTGGGATCCTGATCAATCTGTCACGTGATTCGTGCTTGAACAGCGCTGGGCTGGCGAGTGAATCATCGAATGGGCCGGTCCTGGTTTCAGCAGCGCCACCCTTGGGAGGAGTGTGTCTGCAAGGACGCTTGAGGCCAGAATTGACTTTCAGCTTGGTACTAACGATGCGCACCTTAACGAAAATACAGGTGCTTGGCAAGGACTTCGTGTAAGTACAGGTTAGCCGCGCAGTATGGCGCGTATTTTCCCTGATGGGAAGGGTCTGCAAAAGGCCCGCATCCGGCCTGATGTACCGATTTCGTGCATTCAATTGAAGGTTTTTGGTGCACTTGTTCACATTCGGAGCAGCGCTTGCAACTGCCTTGCAGCATGCCATGACAGCCTCGCCAATGCCTTGACTGGCCGGTTAAGTCAATGAAAAAAAACACTATTTTTAGCTGGTGAAAAAATCGTCAGTTTGAGCGAAAGCCCCAATTCATAGGGGTTTGCGAGGGATGCCAGGGGGTTGTCCACCGAGTTATCCACAGGAACTGTGGATTGTCCCTGGCGCTTGCTCTAGGACGGGCGTGCCAGCAATACAGTGAACTGTCCGACAATCGACATGCTTCAGGAACCCAGTTGGTCATCCACTTGAAAACGTCAAGAAAAGATCATTGAAAATTTTTTCAATCCTGCAGAAATCGGAAGGCCATGTCGCAAAAAAAAGGGTAGAGTGGCGCGCCTTTCGAGTTGCCAATCCTGTTGCTCATGAAGTTTCGCGGTAAACACCTCGCCAGCCCTGCTGCATCGACGCCTGCGCCTCCCCCCAAACGTTTCTCCCTCAAAGTGGCCTTGTGGTTGCTCGACAACCCGCGCCTGGGTGACAAGCCGCAGGTCAAGCACTTGGCCGGGCGCCTGTTGAAACAGCCGGCGCGTCAGGGTGTGGTAGTGGCGCAAAGCCGCCTGGGACAGATGTTGTGCCGTGATTGCGGCAATGCCCGTGACCGGCGTATTGGCCATGAACTGCTGCGCCAGGCGGCCCGCGCCGGTGATCGGCGCGCGCAACTGGAGTATGCGCGGCTGTGCCAGCACAACGAGCCGGAGCAGGCGCGGTACTGGCTGGAGCTGGCGGCGGGGCAGGGGTCGCAGGAAGCGCGGCGGCTTTTGCGGCAGTGGTTCCATGCCTGAGGTGTGTTGCCAGCACTGGCCTTTTCGCGGGTAAACCCGCTCCCACAGGAATAGCTATACCTCGGATACTGTGCAATCCCTGTGGGAGCGGGTTTACCCGCGAAGAGGCCGGAACAGGCAACACACCGCTCAGGCTGATAAGCTGCGATGCATTCATCCAGGATCATTCGGGGTAAGCATGACAGTGGATCTGGCCAGCATTCTGCTGGGCTTGGTGGCAGGTGCATTACCTTGCCTGGGTTGGGTCATGCAGGTGCAGCGTCGCCAGGGCACGCGGCAAGGCGAGCAGGCTTTGCTCGAAGAGCGCCTCAGTGCTGCCCAGCTGGCCCTGGCCGGCCTGCAGGCGCAACTGGACGCCTGCCGCGATGAAATCAGCGATCTCAGCGAAGCCAACACCGTCAAGCAGACCCAGCTGGCCGCCCAGGGCCGTGAGCTGGAACTGCTGCAGATCGACCGTGACAATGCCCGTGATGCCGCTCACGCCTGGAACCTCGAACGTGCCAACCGCGAAGCCGAACTGCGTCGCCTGGAGGCCCAGACCGCACGCCTGGACGCCGAGCTGCGCGAGCAGCAGGAAAGCCACCAGCAGCGCCTGGAAGACCTGCAGGAAGCCCGCGACACCCTGCGCGCCCAGTTCGCCGACATGGCTACCAAGATCTTCGACGAGCGCGAACAGCGCTTCGCCCAGACCAGCCAGCAGCATCTCGGCCAGTTGCTCGACCCGCTCAAGGAGCGCATCCAGGCTTTCGAAAAACGCGTGGAAGAGAGCTACCAGCAGGAAGCCCGCGAGCGCTTCTCGCTGGGCAAGGAGCTGGAGCGCCTGCAGCAACTCAACCTGCGCCTGTCCGACGAAGCCACCAACCTGACCCAGGCGCTGAAGGGCCAGAAAACCCAGGGCAACTGGGGTGAGTTGATCCTCGAACGGGTATTGGAGCATGCCGGCCTGGAAAAGGGCCGCGAATACCAGACCCAGGTCAGCTTGAAGAGCGCCGATGGCGAGCGCTTCCAGCCTGACGTTCTGATCATGCTGCCCGGCGACAAGCAGGTAGTGGTGGATGCCAAGGTCAGCCTCACCGCCTACCAGCAGTTCGTCGCCGGCAACGACGAGGCTGCGCTCAAGCAGCATGTGCAGTCGCTGCGCAGCCACGTCAAAGGCCTGTCGAGCAAGGACTACAACCGCCTCGAAGGCCTGCACAGCCTGGATTTCGTGCTGCTCTTCGTGCCGATCGAGGCCGCCTTCTCGGCAGCCCTGCAGGCCGAGCCGAATCTGTTCCAGGAAGCCTTCGACCGGCAGATCGTGATCGTCAGCCCGACCACCTTGCTGGCCACCTTGCGGGTGATCGACAGCCTGTGGAAGCAGGAACGCCAGGGCCAGAACGCCCGCGAGATCGCCGAACGCGCCGGCTGGCTGTACGACAAGTTCGTGCTGTTCATCCAGGACCTGGACGAGTTGGGCAGCCGCCTGCAGCAGGTGGACAAGGCCTATGCTGCCGCGCGTAACAAGCTATGCGAAGGGCGCGGCAACCTGGTCAGCCGCAGCGAACAGCTGAAGCTGCTGGGCGCCCGCGCCAGCAAGAGCCTGCCGGCCGACCTGCTGGAGCGGGCGCTGTCCGATGAGGCGTTGCCGGACGAAGCGCTTACTGAACCAGGCTCAGATGGCGATTGAGCATGGCACGCAGGGCCGCCGGCTTGACCGGCTTGGCCAGGTAGTCCAGGCCAGAGGCATGCACCATGGCGATGGTTTCCTTGCTGCCGTCAGCGCTGATCACCACGCCCGGCACCGGCTCGCCAAGGCGCGCGCGTAGCCAGCCCATCAGCCCGGTACCAGTTTCGCCGTCGTCCAGGTGGTAGTCCACCAGCGCCAGGTGCGGGCGCATGCCCTTGGCCAGCAGAGCTTCGCATTCGGCGCGGTTGCGCGCGGTCCACACCTGGCAACCCCAGCGGCTGAGCAGGCTGTTCATGCCGATCAGGATGCTGTCTTCGTTATCCACGCACAGTACCTGCAGCCCGGCCAGTGGCTGGCCGCCCTGTTCCACCGGGGCGGCGGGCGCCGGTGCGGCCTGGTGGGCAATCGGTACGCTGACGCGGAACACCGTGCCCTTGCCCGGCCACGAGCGCACTTCCAGCTTGTGCCCCAGCACCCGGCACAGGCCGTCGGCGATCGCCAGGCCCAGGCCCAGGCCCTTCTCGGCGCGGGTCTGGTGGCTGTCCAGGCGCTTGAACTCCTGGAAGATCACCTGCAGCTTGTCGTCGGCAATGCCGGGGCCGCGGTCCCACACTTCAAGCCACAACTGTTCACCCTGGCGCCGTGCGCCCAGCAGGATCGGGCTCTTGCCGTAGCGCAGGGCGTTGGTCAGGAAGTTCTGCAGCACCCGGCGCAGCAGCTTCATGTCACTGTCCACCCGCAGGCGGCTGCCGCGCAGGCGGAATTCCAGGCCCTTCTCGGCGGCCAGCACCTTGAATTCGGCACCCAGGGTGTCGAACAGCTCGTTGAGGGCAAAGGGTTTGGCATCCGGGGTAATCTTGCCGTTTTCAAGGCGTGAGATGTCCAGCAGGTCGCTGATCAGCTCTTCGGCCGAGCGCAGCGAACTGTCCATGTGCTGCACCAGCTGCCGGGCCTCTTCATTCATGCCCTCGGCCTGTTGCGACAAGGCGGCGGAGAACAGCCGGGCCGCGTTCAGCGGCTGCATCAGGTCATGGCTGACCGCAGCCAGGAAACGGGTTTTGGACTGGCTCACCGCTTCGGCACGGCTCTTGGCTTCGGACAACGCCTGGTTCAGTTGCGACAGCTCCTGGGTGCGTTCCGCCACCCGTTGCTCCAGGCGTTCGTTGGCATCGCGCAGGGCCTGCTCGGCCTCACGGAACGGGGTGATGTCGGTGAAGCTCATGACGAAACCGCCGCCCGGCATCGGGTTGCCGATCAGCTCGATCACCCGGCCATTGGGGAACAAGCGCTCGGAGGAGTGCGCACGGCCCTGACGCATCCAGTGCAGGCGACGCGCCACGTGCACCTGCGCCTCGCCCGGTCCGCACAGGCCACGCTCGGCGTTGTAGCGGATGATGTCGGCGATCGGCCGGCCCACGCTGATCAGCCCGTCGGGGTAGTTGAACAGTTCCAGGTAACGGCGGTTCCAGGCCACCAGGTGCAGGTTCTGGTCGACCACGCTGATGCCCTGATTGATGTTCTCGATTGCCCCTTGCAGCAGGGCGCGGTTGAACTGCAGCACCTCGCTGGCTTCGTCGGCGATGCGCACCACGTCTTCCAGCTGCATGTCGCGGCCTTCGATGGCGGCCTTGACCACGGCGCGGGTCGACGACGTGCCGAGTACGCCGGCCAGCAGGCGTTCGGTATGTTCGATCCAGTCGCCGTCGGCGTTCTGGTTGGGGTTGAAGCCCTTGCCCTGGCGGTAGGCGAAGCGGATGAAGCTCTGCCGGGCGCGTTCTTCACCAACGAAGCGCGAGGCCAGGGTCAGCAGGTCGTCGATCTGCACCGCCAACAGCGGCTTGCTGCTGGGCCTGGCGCTAGTCTGCTGGCCGATGAAGCGGCCGGCCTGCCAATGCTCGGAAACCCGCGTGCGCGAAAGCACCGAGACCCAGGCGAACAGCGTGAAGTTACCCGCCAGCGACAGCACCACGCCTTGGGTCAGCGGGCTGATCGGCAGGTTTAGCGGATTGCCGTGCAGCCACGCCAACCCCGGAAACAGCTGCAGCGACCATCCCAGGCTGTGCGCCGCGATCGGCAGGACGAGGGTGTAGAACCAAAGGAAGATACCTGCAGCCAGGCCAGCGAATACGCCGCGGCGGTTGGCCTGCTTCCAGTACAGCGCACCGAGCATGGCCGGGGTCAGCTGGGTCACGGCGGCAAAGGCGATCTGGCCGATGGTCGCCAGGCTGGCGGTGGAACCCAGCAAGCGGTAGCTGACATACGCCAGCAGCAGGATCACCACGATGGTCACCCGGCGTACCGAGAGCATCCAGTGGCGGAATGCCTCGAACGGCCGCTCGGCGTTGGTACGGCGCAGCAGCCAGGGCAGCAGCATGTCGTTGGAGACCATGGTCGACAGCGCCACGGCCTCGACGATGACCATGCCCGTGGCCGCCGATGCACCACCGATGAATGCCAGCAGGGCCAGGCTCGGGTGTGCCTCGGCCAGAGGAAGGCTGATGACGAACGAATCGGAGATCACCGTGCCCGGCAGCAGCATCTGCCCGGCCAGGGCGATCGGCACCACGAACAATGCGGCGAGTGCCAGGTACATAGGGAATACCCAGCGCGCCAGGCGCATGTCCTGGGGTTCGATGTTCTCCACCACGGTGACGTGGAATTGCCGTGGCAGGCAGATGATCGCCATCATCGCCACGGCGGTCTGCACCACCATCGACGGCCAATTGATGGTCTCCTGCCAATAGTCCTGAAGGTGGATCGACTGGCGCGCCTGGCTGAACAGGTCGTCGAAGCCGTCATACAGGTTGAAGACGACGAAGATGCCCACGGCGAGGAAGGCCAGCAGCTTGATCAGTGATTCGAAGGCAATCGCCAGGACCATGCCACGGTGGTGTTCGGTCACGTCCAGGCTGCGGGTACCGAAGACGATGGCGAACAGTGCCAGTACCAGGGATACAACCAGTGCGGTGTCCTGTACGCGGGTGCCGGTGGCGTCGGCGTTGGCGCCGATCAGCAGGTTCACGCCCAGCACGATGCCCTTGAGTTGCAAGGCGATGTACGGCAGCACGCCTACCAGGCAGATGAGCGCCACGACCACCGCCAGGGACTGCGACTTGCCATAGCGCGCGGCGATGAAGTCGGCAATCGAGGTGATGTTCTGTTGCTTGCTGATCAGCACCATCTTCTGCAGCACCCAGGGCGCGAAGATCAGCAGCAGCACCGGGCCCAGGTAGATCGGCAGGAATGCCCAGAGCTGTTCGGCGGCCTGGCCGACCGCGCCGAAGAAGGTCCAGCTGGTGCAGTAAACGGCCAGCGACAGGCTGTACACCCAGGCACGCAGCTTCGGCGGCAACGGGGTGCTGCGGCGGTCGCCGTAGAAGGCGATGGCGAACATGATGGCCATATAGGCCAGGGCGACCACGGCGATCAGCCCGCTGGACAACGACATGAAGACTCCGAAGCAAAAAGATAACGCGGTCCCGATCAATCAGTCTGGCACGCAGGTGCCGCTTCGTCAGCGCAGACGATGGTCGCAGTGGCAGGTGGTCGCAGGGTTCTCTTTAACCTGTGCCGGCCCTTTCGCGGGTGAACCCGCTCCCACAGGTACTGCACAGGCTTCGAAAGCGGCGCTGTCCCTGTGGGAGCGGGTTCACCCGCGAAGAGGCCAGCAGAGCGGACATCATCCTTTGCGGGTACCCAGCCAATAAAACACCCCCGCCAGTATCACCGACAACACCAGCAGGTAGAAGATCGCCCCCGGCCACAGATGTACCAGGGCAAACCCCACCATCACCGGCCCCAGCGCCGCACCGAGGTTGGACAGGTTCTGCGCACCGTAATACACCCCACGCAAGTGCTCCGGTGCGATCAGGTCGATGAACATGTACTCGGCCGGGATCACGATGATCTCGCCCAGGGTGAACACCAGCATCGCCAGGCACCACGCCAGCGCCGAACCGGCCAGGGCAAAGCCCAGCAGCCCGGCGATGAACAGGCCCATGCCGGCCAGCAGCCAGGGCATCAGGCGCTGGCGGCTGATGCGGCGGCCGATCAGGTACTGCAGGGCAATCACCGTCACCGCGTTGGTGGTCACCAGGTAACCGATCAGGCGCGCCGCCTCGGCCGGGCTGCTGGTTATCACCAAGTACTGCGACAGGTAGGCAGTGAACTGGCCGAATACTACCGCGCTCAGCACCCCGCCCAGGGTGAAGCATACCAGCCGTCGGTCACGGGCCAGACCCAGCGCCACCTGGCCAAAGCCGACCCCGGGTTTGTCCGGCACACTGGCCTGCAGGCCGCGGTCCCCCAAGCGCCAGTAGGTCAGGCACATACCCAGGCCGAGCAGGGCGGAGGCAATGAACGGCATATGGTCGTTCAGCTCCAGCATGGCCACGCCCAGCAGCGGGCCGGCGGCGTAGCCGACGTTGCTGAGGGTGTACTTGATGGCGAACACTTCGGCCCGTGTCTCCACCGGCAGCAATGCGCAGAAGCCCGCCTTGGCAGCGATGTCGACCACTGCCAGGGCCAGGTTGATCAGTACCAGGCAGATAAAGAACAGCAGCGCCGAGTTACTGGCGACCGCGCCGACGAAAGCCAGGGCAAACAGCAGGGTGCTGGCGCTGACCAGGGTGTGGTTGCGCAAGGTATCCACAAGGTGGCCGCCATACAGGCTCAGCAGCGAGGCGATGATCAGCGCACCACCGATCAGCAGGCCGATCTGGCTGATCGGCAGCTGGAAGTTGTCAGCCAGGTACACCACCAGGTAGGGCAGGGTAAGGGCACGGGCGACGGTGAGGGTGAAGGTGGTGCCGAGCAGCAGGCGCACACTGTGCGGGTAGCGTTTTATGGCGGCGAGCATTACACATCCTTGTTGTTCTGTTTTGCCGGGGGCCAGCATATGCCAACAGAGGCCTGCTGCGCAGGCCTTTCGCGGGCACACCCGTTCTCACATACCCTCAAGGCATGTGATATCCCTGTGGGAGCGGGCGTGCCCGCGAAAGGGCCGGTACAGCCCTCCAAAATCCTTGAGCGCTTGCCAGTCAGTGCATTTCCCATGCAGATTTGTGGCTTGTCGCGCCCTGCGCGCCTCCAATTGAAAAGCCCTCAGGACCAAGGACGATGAGTCACTCCTCGCAATTCACCTTGCTCGGCAAGCGGCGTTTCCTGCCGTTTTTCATCACCCAGTCGCTGGGTGCCTTCAACGACAACCTGTTCAAGCAGTCGCTGATCCTGGCGATCCTGTTCAAGCTCAGCCTGGGCGATGGCGACCGTTCGATCTGGGTCAACCTGTGCGCCCTGCTGTTCATCCTGCCGTTCTTCCTGTTCTCTGCGCTGGGCGGGCAGTTTGGCGAGAAGTTCGCCAAGGATGCGCTGATCCGGGCCATCAAGCTGGCCGAGATCGCGATCATGGCGGTAGGCGCGCTCGGTTTCATCACCAACCACCTGGCGCTGATGCTGGTGGCGCTGTTCGGCATGGGAACCCACTCGGCGCTGTTCGGCCCGGTGAAGTACTCGATCCTGCCGCAGGCCCTGCGCGAGGAAGAGCTGGTCGGCGGCAACGGGCTGGTGGAAACCGGTACCTTCCTGGCCATCCTCGCCGGCACCATCGGCGCCGGGGTGATGATGTCGGCCGACAGCTATGCCACCGTGGTGGCTGGTGGCGTGGTCGGCACCGCCGTGCTCGGCTACCTGGCCAGCCGCTGGATCCCGCGGGCCGCTGCCGCTTCACCGCAAATGCCGCTGGACTGGAACATCTTCAGGCAGTCGTGGGCGATCCTGCGCATGGGCCTGGGGCAGCCGCCGGCGGTGTCGCGCTCGATCGTCGGCAACTCGTGGTTCTGGTTCGTCGGTGCCATCTACCTCACGCAGATCCCGGCCTACGCCAAGGACTGGCTGCACGGTGACGGCACGGTGGTGACCCTGGTGCTGACCCTGTTCTCGGTGGGGATTGCCTTGGGTTCGCTGCTGTGCGAGCGGCTCAGCGGGCGCAAGGTGGAAATCGGCCTGGTGCCGTTCGGCTCGTTCGGGCTGAGCCTGTTCGGCCTGCTTTGGTGGTGGCACTCCGGCGATGTGCCGGCTGCGGCGGCACCGCACGACTGGCTGGCGCTGTTGGGCATGGGCCAGGCCTGGTGGATCCTGCTGTCGATCGTCGGCCTTGGGGTGTTCGGCGGCTTCTACATCGTACCGCTGTATGCACTGATCCAGGCCCGCACCGCCGAAGACCAGCGCGCCCGGGTGATCGCGGCCAACAACATCCTCAATGCCCTGTTCATGGTGGTGTCGGCAGTGCTCACCATCATCCTCCTGGGCCTGGCCGAGCTGACCATCCCGCAGCTGTTCCTGGTGGTGTCGCTGCTCAACATCGCGGTCAACGCCTATATCTTCAGGATCGTGCCCGAGTTCACCATGCGCTTCCTGATCTGGCTGCTCAGCCATTCGATGTACCGCGTGCAGCACCGCGACCTCGAACGCATCCCCGACGAAGGCGCGGCGCTGCTGGTTTGCAACCACGTGTCGTTCGTCGATGCGCTGCTGCTGGGCGGGGCGATTCGCCGGCCGATCCGCTTCGTCATGTACTACAAGATCTACAACCTGCCGGTACTCAACTTCGTGTTCCGCACCGCAGGCGCCATCCCGATTGCCGGGCGCAACGAAGACCTGGCCATCTACGAACGTGCTTTCGCGCGCATTGCCGAGTACCTGGCCGATGGCGAGCTGGTATGCATCTTCCCTGAAGGCAAGCTGACCGGGGATGGCGAAATCGACGTGTTCAAGGGCGGCGTCAACCGCATCCTCGAAGAAACCCCGGTGCCGGTCATTCCGTTGGCCTTGCAGGGGCTGTGGGGCAGCTTCTTCAGCCGTGACCCGGCCAAGGGCTTTTTCAAGCGCCTGTGGTCGCGGGTGACCATCGTGGCAGGCGCCGCCATCCCGGTGGAGGCGGCGCAGCCAGAAGCCTTGCGTGAGCAGGTCAGCCGCCTGCGCGGCAACCTGCGCTAGGGGAGGGCGTCAGCTGGCGCTGACTTTCAGGCCGACCAGGCCGGTAATGATCAGCGCCACGCTGACCAGGCGTACCAGGGCCATGGACTCGCCGAACAGGATGATACCGGCGATCACCGTGCCGACGGCGCCGACGCCGGTCCAGATGGCATAGGCGGTACCCAGCGGCAGCTCTTTCATGGCCAGGCCCAGCAGGCCCAGGCTGATGGCCATGGCGGCGACGGTGAGGACGGTGGGCAGTGGCTTGCTGAAGCCGTCGGTGTATTTCAGGCCGACGGCCCAGCCGACCTCGAACAGGCCGGCGAAGAACAGGATGATCCAGGACATGGTGCGTCTCCATCGTTGTGAATGATGGGGCCGTCCCCGGAATGGTCACGCGGTGCGTCGTGAGGTCGTCCTCACAGTGGGTGCCATGGTGCACATATGCAGCCCTCTGGGCAAGCCTGCGCGGGCCTCTTCGCGGGTAAACCCGCTCCTACAGGGATCTCCACAATTTTCAGACCTGTGCAGTACCTGTGGGAGCGGGTTTACCCGCGAAGGGGCCAGTTCAGGCAACATCAATGCCTGGCCGGCTCCCCACCTTCGGCTTCTGCCACAGGTTCCCCCATGCGCCGGAACCAGGTAGACAGCAGCGCCCCGGAAATATTGTGCCAAACGCTGAACAACGCACTCGGCACCGCAGCCAGCGGCGAAAAATGTGCCGCCGCCAGTGCCGCGCCCAGCCCGGAGTTCTGCATGCCCACCTCCAGCGCCAGCGACTTGCGCTGTGCCAGCGGTAGCTTGCACAGCCTGCCGGTCAGGTACCCCAGCAAGTAGCCGAAGCTGTTGTGCAATATCACCACCGCCATGATCAGCAGCCCTGACTCGGCGATCTTCGTCTGGCTGGCCGCCACCACCGCGCACACGATCATCACGATACTCACCACCGACACCAGCGGCAGTACCTGCACCGCCGCCTGCACCCGCGCGCCAAGCAGCCGCTGGGTCAGTACGCCGAGCACGATCGGCAGCATCACCAGCTGCAGGATCGACCAGAACATGTCCATGAAGGACACCGGCAGCCAGGCCGAGGCCAGGAACCAGATCAGCGCCGGAGTCAGCAGCGGGGCGAGCAGGGTGGTGACCGCAGCGATGGCCACCGCCAGCGCCAGGTCGCCGCGTGACAGCCAGACCATCACGTTCGACGCCGTGCCGCTCGGGCAGCAGCCAACCAGGATCACGCCCACGGCGATTTCCGGCGGCAGGTGGAACAGCTGGCACAGCAGCCAGGCCATGCCCGGCATGATCACGAAGTGCGCGACCACACCCAGCATCACCCGCCAGGGCTGGCGGGCGAGGGCGGCGAAGTCATCGAGCTTGAGGGTGAGGCCCATGCCGAACATCACCAGGCCCAGCAGCGGCACGATGGCCACCTTCAGAGCGATGAACCATTGCGGTTGCAGGAAGGCCAGTACGGCGAACACCAGCACCCACAGGGCGAAGGTATTGCCGACGAAGCGGCTGAGGGTGGCGAGGGCACGCATGGGGGCAATTCCTTTTCTGTTTATAGCGTTTTTGATTTCACTGGCCCTTTCGCGGGTGAACCCGCTCCCACAGGTACTGCACAAGACTCGAAGCCTGTGCGGTTCCTGTGGGAGCGGGTTCATCGAGGCGTCGAACCGCCGCGAAAGGGCCGGCACTGCCAAAAATCACTTCAAGGCCAGCACCGGCATTTCAAAACCAGTCAGACCCCTTGCGGAATCTCTTCCCCACCCAGCGCCTCGAACAGCACCGGCAGGAATTCGGCAAAGGTCATCATCATCAGCTGGAAGCTGGCATCGAACTGTTGCGCAGCCTCATCGCCACCATCCTGTTCGGCCTGCTCCTGCAGCAGCTCTTCGAACTTCAGGCGCTTGATCACCATCTTGTCATCCAGAATGAACGACAGCTTGTCCTGCCAGGCCAGGGCCAGCTGGGTAACCACCTTGCCAGTGCTCAGGTGCAGCTGGATTTCCTCGCCGGTCAGGTCCTGGCGCTTGCAGCGCACGATGCCGCCGTCTTCGGCGGTGTCGCGCAGTTCGCACTCGTCCAGCACATAGAAGCCTTCAGCTGCTTCCTGCGACTTGACCCACTCGGTCATGGTGGCAACCGGTGCGATTTTCACGGTGGCCGGACGCACAGGCAGCGAGCCCATCACTTCACGCAAAGTCGACAGCAGGTCTTCGGCACGCTTGGCGCTGGCCGAGTTGACCAGAATCACGCCCAGGCGCGGGGCGATGGCGGCGAAGATCATCGAGCGGCGAATGAACGCGCGCGGCAGGAAGGCCTGGATGATCTCGTCCTTGATCTGGTCGCGTTCCTTTTTATAGACCTTGCGCATCTGCTCGGTCTCGATCTCTTCGACCTTTTCCTTCACCGCGTCGTTGACCACGCTGCTGGGCAGGATGCGTTCCTCCTTGCGCGCGGCAATCAGCAGGTACTCGCCGCTGACATGCACCAGGGGAGCGTCTTCGCCCTTGCCGAATGGCGCGACGAAACCGTAGGTGGTCAGCTCCTGGCTGGCGCAGGGGCGGGCCGGCTTGCTGGCCAGGGCCGCTTCTAGCGCTTCAGGCTCGAACGGGACTTCCTGGGTCAGACGGTAGGTCAGCAGGTTCTTGAACCACATGAGGGGCAATCTCTCCTTAATGCATAAGGCGGGCATTATTCTCCGAGCGGTGCTCTCAGGCCAACCCTGTCGGAGTGCCAGTAGCTGTAGCTGAATGTAAAGATGCACGTGGCAGCGCTAGGTCTTTGAAAGGCCTGAGGTTTTTTTTGAAAAAAGTTAAAAAAGTGCTTGCCAGGGTACGGGGTCGTCCGTAGAATGCGCGCCACACCGAGACGAAGGGTGATTAGCTCAGCCGGGAGAGCATCTGCCTTACAAGCAGAGGGTCGGCGGTTCGATCCCGTCATCACCCACCACTCGATGTTTAGCGCAGCGGTAGTTCAGTCGGTTAGAATACCGGCCTGTCACGCCGGGGGTCGCGGGTTCGAGTCCCGTCCGCTGCGCCATATTTCACTTCCAGGGCCTACTGAACACCCGGAAGTAACAGAGAAAGCGACCTCAGGGTCGCTTTTTTTGTGCCTGCGATTTGGTGTTTTCGCGAATTTTGCAAAAAGTTTGATAAGTGCTTGCCAGAGCGCCAAGTCGCCCGTAGAATGCGCGCCACACCGAGAGACATGGGTGATTAGCTCAGCCGGGAGAGCATCTGCCTTACAAGCAGAGGGTCGGCGGTTCGATCCCGTCATCACCCACCACTCGATGTTTAGCGCAGCGGTAGTTCAGTCGGTTAGAATACCGGCCTGTCACGCCGGGGGTCGCGGGTTCGAGTCCCGTCCGCTGCGCCATATTTCACTTCCAGGGCCTACTGAACACCCGGAAGTAACAGAGAAAGCGACCTTAGGGTCGCTTTTTTTGTTTCTGCAAAAAAACCATCAGGCGCTGCCTGGCCCTTGTGGGAGCGGGTTTAACCGCGAAGAATGCGACACGGTGCATCGCACCGGCTTTGCCGGTGTTCGCGGGTGAACCCGCTCCCACAGAGGATCTGTAGCAATTTCAGCGGCGACGCTCTTCTTCCCGTAAGGTCAGCACCTCGACCCCATCCTCGGTCACCGCCACGGTATGCTCCCACTGCGCCGACAAGCTGTGGTCGCGGGTAATCACTGTCCAGCCGTCCTTCAGCGTGCGGGTCCCGCGTCCGCCCTGGTTGATCATCGGTTCGATGGTAAACACCATCCCCGGCTTCAACTTAAGGCCCATCCCGCGCTGGCCAATGTGCAGCACCTCGGGCCCTTCATGCATCTGTTGGCCAATGCCATGCCCGCAATACTCACGTACGACGCTGTAGCCCGCCGCTTCGGCATGGGTCTGGATGGCATGGCCAATATCACCCAGCGTAGCCCCGGGGCGTACCTGTTCGATGCCTTTCCATAGCGCGTCATAGGTGGTGTCGACCAGGCGCTGCGCCTCATCGCTGATCGGCCCGATGCTGTACATCTTCGACGAGTCGGCGATATAGCCGCCTTGTTCCAGAGTGATGTCGACGTTGATGATCGAGCCTTCCTTCAGCACTTCATCGACCTTGGGCATGCCATGGCACACCACATGGTCCACTGAGGTGTTGAGCGAATAGGGGAAACCATACTGGCCCTTGCTCGCCGGGCGGGCCTTGAGCGTGCCGACGATGAACGCCTCGGCGCGGTCGTTGATCTGCATGGTGGTCACGCCGGGGCGGATGAAGCTGTCGAGGTCGGCGAACACCTGGGCAAGCAGCTGGCCGGCGCGGCGCATCAGGTCGAGTTGGGCGGGGGTCTTGATAATCACCTGGGACATGGGGGGAGGGCAGTGGCTCATGCTGGAATGTGCCCCAGCATAGCGCCATGGGGTGTGGGGGTGCCATCGCATGGTGCACGGCCTGTACCGGCCTCTTCGCGGGCACGCCCGCTCCCACAGGTGCAGCACCGCCCTCAGGCCTTGCGATATCCCTGTGGGAGCGGGCATGCCCGCGAAAGGGGCGGCACAGCTGGCCCATAAATTGCTGTTTCACCTCCATCCAGGGCTATCAACGTCGACAGCCCACAAAACTTCACGACAAAGGCGCCGTGTTGTCCCGCTTGCCCAGCAAGCAGGGGCAGCCGGCGCCTTTTTGCGTTCCCTACAGGAGCCCGCCCATGGCCAACAGCGAAGTACGCAGCGTCTGCCCCTACTGCGGCGTCGGTTGCGGCATCGTCATGAGCGTCGCCGATGGCAAGGTCGGCAAGATCAGCGGCGACAAGCAGCACCCCAGCAACTTTGGCCGCCTGTGCACCAAAGGTCTCACCGCACACCTGCCGCTGACTGCTGCCGGGCGCATGGAGGATGCCTATGTGCGCCAGCAGCGCAGCCAGCAGCCAGCGCGTACCGGCATCGACCAGGCCATCGCCGCAGCCGCCGGGCGCTTGCGCGGCATCATCGACCAGCACGGCCCCGACGCCGTGGCACTGTACGTGTCCGGGCAGATGTCGCTGGAGGCCCAGTACCTGGCCAACAAGCTGGCCAAGGGCTTTATCCGCACCCGCCACATCGAGTCCAACTCGCGCCTGTGCATGGCCAGCGCCGGCAGCGGCTACAAGCTGTCGCTCGGTGCCGATGGGCCGCCCGGCAGCTACCAGGACTTCGAGCACGCCGACGTATTCCTGGTGATCGGCGCCAACATGGCCGACTGTCACCCGATCCTGTTCCTGCGCCTGCTCGACCGGGTCAAGGCGGGGGCCAAGCTGATCGTCGTCGACCCGCGGCGCAGTGCCACCGCCGACAAGGCCGACCTGTTCCTGCAGGTGCGCCCCGGCAGCGACATGGCCTTGCTCAACGGCCTGCTGCACCTGCTGCTGCGTAACGGCCACACCGACCCCGGCTTCATCGCCCGCCACACCGAAGGCTGGGATGAACTGCCGGCCTTTCTCGATGACTACACCCCTGACCGCGTGGCCGCCATCACCGGGCTGGCCGAGGCCGACATCATCAGGGCCGCCGAATGGATCGGCAGCGCCAGCAACTGGATGAGCTGCTGGACCATGGGCCTGAACCAGAGCATCCACGGCACCTGGCACACCAATGCGATCTGCAACCTGCACCTGGCCACGGGCGCCATCTGCCGCCCCGGCAGCGGGCCGTTCTCGTTGACCGGCCAACCCAATGCCATGGGCGGCCGCGAGATGGGCTACATGGGCCCCGGCCTGCCAGGCCAGCGCTCGGCGCTGGTAGCGCAAGACCGTGCCTTCGTCGAGCAGCAGTGGCAACTGGCCCCGGGCAGCCTGCGCAGCGAAGGCGGCGAGGGCACGGTGGCGCTGTTCGAGCAGATGAAAAGCGGCGTGGTAAAAGCCTGCTGGGTCATCTGCAGTAACCCGGTGGCCAGTGTCGCCAACCGCCAGCAGGTGATCGACGGCCTGCGCCAGGCTGAACTGGTGATTACCCAGGATGCCTTCCTCGACACCGAGACCAACCGCTACGCCGACATCCTGCTACCAGCTGCGCTGTGGGCCGAAGGCGAGGGCGTGATGATCAACAGCGAGCGCAACCTCACCCTCATGCCACGTGCCGTCGATCCGCCCGGGCAGAGCCTGCCGGACTGGCAGATCATCGCTCAAGTCGCCTGCGCCATGGGCTATGCCGACGCCTTCGACTACCCCGATGCGGAAGCTGTGTACGAGGAAATCCGCCGCTTCCACAACCCGGTCACCGGCTACGACCTGCGGGGCATCGGCTATGCCGAACTGCGCGAGCAGCCACACCAGTGGCCCTGCGCCCCAGGCAACAACAACCCGCGAAGCCCGCTGCGCTACCACAACGACGGCAGCAGCCAGACGCTGTTGCGCGATGCACAGGGCGAGCGCCCGGTGTTGGCCTTCCCGACCGCCAGCGGCAAGGCCCGCTTCTTCGCCCGGCCCTGGTTGCCGGCGGCGGAGCTGCCGGATGCCGATTACCCCATGGTGCTGAATACCGGCCGCGTGCAGCACCAGTGGCACACCCTGACCAAGACCGGCAAGGTCCCGGCGCTGAACAAGCTGGAGCCCGGCCCCTTCGTGGAAATCCACCGCGACGATGCTGCCCGGCTGGGCATTGCCGAAAAGGACCAAGTGGCCATTCGCTCGCGCCGCGGGCAGACCGTGCTACCCGCGCGAATCAGCGACCGGGTCATGCCTGGCAACTGCTTTGCCCCGTTTCACTGGAATGACCTGATCGGCGAGCAACTGGCGATCAACGCCGTGACCTGCGATGCGGTCGACCCGCTGTCGCTGCAGCCGGCGTTCAAGCATTGTGCCGTGACCCTGGAGCGGGTTGCCGGTGAGCGCATCGAAGCCCTTGATCTGAACACTGCCAATCCGGAGCCTGCCCGCATGCCGACCGCCACCCTGTCCCGTCTGCTTGGCCTGGACACCCTGCCAGCTCCGGTGCTGGCCGAGGAAGAGCGCCATTACCTGCAAGGCTTTCTGCTGGGCCTGGACCAGGCCCGCGCCGAGGGCGTGCCCTGTCTGCCGGCCAGTGCGCCGCTGGCCGCCAACCGCCGGTTGTTCGTCGATGGCTTGCTGGCCGGGCTGTTCGCCCAGCCGGCGGTGCTGCCCGATGCGGCGTTGATGGCACCACGGCACCAGGTGCTGTGGGCTTCGCAAACCGGCAACGGCGAGCTGTTGGCCGAACGCTGTGCCGAGCGCCTGCGGGGTGCCGGCCTCGACGTGCAGCTCAGCTGCATGGAAGCGGTCAGCCCGCGCCAGCTGCAGGGCGCCGCCAGCGTGGTGCTGATCGCCAGCACCTTTGGCGATGGTGACGCGCCCGACAGCGCAGCGGCATTCTGGCAAGCCTTGCAGGGCGAGGAGGGCGCCCACTGCGCCGAACTGCCTTTTGCCGTGCTGGCCCTGGGCGACTCCAGTTACGACCAGTTCTGCGGCTTTGGCCGCAAACTCGACCAACGCCTGGCCGAGCTGGGCGGGCGGCGCCTGCTGCAGCGGGTGGACTGCGAGCCGGACTTCGACGACGCCTTCGCCGCCTGGCTGGATGCGCTGCTGCCCACGCTAAGCAGCGCTGCTGCACCGCAACCGGTCACCGAGCCTGCGCCCGTGGCGGCCTATGGCAAGCAGCAACCCTGGGCTGCCACCTTGCTGGAAAACCGCCTGCTGAACGGCCCGGGTGCTACCAAGGAAACCCGTCAACTGGTGTTCGACCTCAGCGGCAGCGGCTTCACCTATGCCGCCGGTGATGCCCTGGGCGTGTGGCCGCGCAACTGTCCCGCCCTGGTCGACGAACTGCTGGCGCTAATACAGCTCGATGGCCAGACCATGGTCGAGCTGAAAGGCCAGCCCGCCATGCCGCTGACCGAAGCCCTGCAAGCGCACCTGGAAATCGCCAAGGTCACCACGCAGCAGCTGCAGGCCTTCGCCGGCAATGCTCCGGACCTGCAGCGCCTGCTGCAGCCCGAGTGCAAGGCCGAGCTGCAGGACTGGTTGTGGGGGCGGCAACTGGTCGATGTGCTGCGCGCCTTCCCCCAGCAACTGCCGCTGGCCAGCTGGCTGGAGCTGCTCAAACCGTTGCAGCCGCGCCTGTACTCGATCAGCTCCAGCCCGCTGGCGCACCCGCAGCAGGTGCACCTGACCGTGTCCACGGTGCGCTATGGCGCGCGCAAAGGGGTGTGTTCAAGCTTCCTTGCCGACCGTGCGCAGGCGCTGAAGGTTGCCATCTTCCCGCAGGTGTCGAAGCACTTTCGCCTGCCCGAGGACGACAGCGTGCCGGTGATCATGGTCGGTCCCGGCACCGGCATTGCGCCGTTCAGGGCCTTTCTCGAAGAACGAGAGGCACGTGGGGCGAAAGGGGCTAACTGGCTGTTCTTTGGCGAGCAGTACGCGGCAACCGATTTCTATTACCAGGAGCAGCTACAGGCCTGGCAGGCTGCAGGGCACTTGCGCCTGGACACAGCGTTCTCGCGCGACCAGGCCGAGAAGGTCTACGTGCAGCAGCGCATGCTCGAGCACGGCGCGCAGTTGTGGCAGTGGCTGGAGGCGGGCGCGTACTTCTATGTGTGTGGCGATGCGCAGCGCATGGCCAAGGATGTGGATGCGGCGTTGCGGGTCATCGTCGCCGAGCATGGCGGCATGGATGCCGCGGCGGCTGCGGCTTATGTCGAGGATTTGAGCAAAGCCAAGCGCTATCGGCGCGACGTGTACTGAGTGCACCGGGATGGGGTGTGGTGCACCCCGGTTGTGCAGTTTGATCGCTTGTGCCGGCCTCTTCGCAGCACAAGGCTGCTCCTGCAAGGGGGCGCGAAACCTGTAGGAGCAGCCTTGTGCTGCGAAGAGGCCGGCACAGGCAACCCAGTTGGCACACTCCCTGCTTTACCCTGGATACAACAAAGCCCACTGATCAACGGCGATCAACCCGGGCCCCCTACCGTGATGAATACAGGCAAAGGCGCCTGGAGCTTCGGCTCCAGGCGCTTTTTTTTTGATCGAGGATCGGCTTATGAAGGCAACAGCGAGCAGCGGGCAACGAGAGCGACTGGTCATCGTCGGCAACGGCATGGTCGGCCACCATTGCGTCGAACAACTGGTCAGCCGCGGCGCCTTGCAGCGCTTCGAAGTGCATGTGTTCGGCGAAGAGCGCCAGCGTGCCTACGACCGCGTGCACCTGTCCGAGTACTTCGGCGGCAGCTGTGCCGAAACCCTGGCCCTGTGCGGGCAGGACTTCTACGGCGCCAACGGTGTGCACCTGCACCTCGGCGAAGCAGTGCTGGAAATCGACCGTGAGCGCGGCGAACTGGTTACCGCCGAGGGCCGCTACGGCTACGACCAGCTGGTGCTGGCCACGGGTTCCTATCCCTTCGTGCCACCGATCGAAGGCTCCAGCGGCAATGCCCGCCTGGTCTACCGCACCCTCGACGACCTCGACGCCATCCGCGCTGCCGCAGCCAGTGCCCGACGTGGCGTGGTAGTGGGCGGTGGCTTGCTTGGCCTGGAAGCAGCCAACGCCCTCAAGTCGCTGGGCCTGGAAGCCCACGTGGTGGAATTCGCCCCACGGTTGATGCCGGTGCAGCTGGACGGCGAGGGCGGTGCCGCGCTCAAGGCACAGATCGAAGCGCTGGGTGTTGGCGTGCATCTGTCGCGGGCCACCCAGTCGATCAGTGCGGGTGAAGACTACCGCTACCGCATGAACTTCGATGGCGGCGAGCACCTGGAAACCGACCTGATCGTGTTCTCCGCAGGTATACGCCCGCAGGATGCCCTGGGCCGTGCCTGTGGCCTGGACATCGCCGCGCGTGGTGGCGTGGTGATCGACAACCACTGCCGCAGCAGCGACCCACGCATCTTCGCCATCGGCGAGTGCGCCTCGTGGAACGGCAGCGTGTTCGGCCTGGTCGCCCCGGGCTACAGCATGGCGCGCAACCTGGCGGCATTGCTGATGGGCGAAGCCGCTGGCGAATTCACCGGTGCCGACATGTCGACCAAGCTCAAGTTGCTGGGCGTGGATGTCGGCTCCATCGGCGATGCCCATGGCGCCACTCCGGGCGCACGCAGCTACCGCTTCATCGACGAAGCCAACAGCGCCTATCGCCGGCTGGTGGTGGATGCCAGCGGCAAGCACGTGCTCGGTGCGGTGCTGGTGGGCGACAACAGCTACTACGACACCCTTCTGCAATACGCCCAGAACGGCATCGCCCTGCCAGCCGACCCGGCGGCACTGATCCTGCCGCAAGGCGGCGGTGCACCGGCCCTGGGTGCCGATGCGCTGCCCGACAGCGCGACCATCTGTTCCTGCCACAACGTCAGCAAGGGCGCGGTCTGCGCCGCCATCGACAGCGGCTGCGGCGACCTTGCCGCAGTCAAGGGCTGCACCAAGGCCGCCACCGGTTGTGGTGGTTGCGCGGCACTGCTCAAGCAGGTATTCGAGCACGAGCTGACCGCTCGCGGCGTGGCGGTGGACAAGAGCCTGTGCGAGCACTTCGCCTACACCCGTCAGGAGCTGTACGGGCTGGTGCGGGTAGAGGGTATCCGCACCTTCAACGAACTGCTCGAACGCCACGGCAAGGGCCACGTTGGCTGCGACATCTGCAAGCCGGCGGTGGGCAGTATTCTCGCCTCGTGCTGGAATCAGCCGATCATGGACCCGGCGCTGGTGCCGCTGCAGGACACCAACGACACCTTCATGGCCAACATGCAGAAGAACGGCACCTACTCGGTGGTGCCGCGCATCCCCGGTGGTGAAATCACCCCCGACAAGCTCATCGTGATCGGCCAGGTGGCGAAAAAGTACGACCTGTACACCAAGATCACCGGCGGCCAGCGCATCGACCTGTTCGGCGCCCAGTTGCACGAGCTGCCGCTGATCTGGGGCGAGCTGATCGAGGCCGGCTTCGAAACCGGCCACGCCTACGGCAAGTCGACCCGCACGGTGAAATCGTGCGTCGGCAGCACCTGGTGCCGTTACGGCGTGCAGGACAGCGTCGGCATGGCCCTGCGCCTGGAAGACCGCTACAAAGGCCTGCGCAGCCCGCACAAGCTCAAGTTCGCGGTGTCCGGCTGCACCCGCGAATGCGCCGAAGCACAGAGCAAGGACATCGGCGTGATCGCTACCGACAAGGGCTGGAACCTGTACGTATGCGGCAACGGCGGCATGCGCCCGCGACACGCCGAACTGTTCGCCACCGACCTCGACGACGAAACCCTGGTGCGCCTGATCGACCGCGTGCTGATGTTCTACATCCGCACCGCCGACAAACTGCAGCGCACCTCGGTGTGGCGCGAGAACCTGGAAGGTGGGCTGGACTACCTGAAGCAGGTGATCCTCGACGACAGCCTGGGCCTGGCCAGCGAGCTGGAGGCGCAGATGCAGCATGTGGTCGACCAGTATGAATGCGAATGGGCCAACGCCCTCAACGACCCCGAGAAGCTCAAGCGCTTCCGTACTTTCGTCAACGACCGCCGCGCCGACCCGGACGTGCACTTCGTGCGCGAACGCGAACAGCGCCGGCCTGCTGCGCCACTGCACCTGATCCCAACCGTCGAGGAGGCTGTCTGATGAACTTGTCCAATGCTGCTGTGAAAACCCACGAGAACTGGCAGGTGGTGTGCCAGGCCGATGACCTGGTGGCTGATTCCGGGGTGGTGGTCTGGCTCGACGGGGCCCAGGTGGCGCTGTTCTACCTGCCGGGGCAGGCGCAGCCGCTGTACGCGGTGGACAACCGTGACCCGCGATCCGGCGCCAACATCATCGGCCGCGGCCTGGTTGGCAGTGTGCAGGGCGAGCTGGTGGTGGCCGCGCCGTTGTACAAGCAGCACTTCAGCCTGGAGAGCGGGGAGTGTCTGGAAGATGCCGGGCAGCGTTTGCGGGTGTGGCCGGTGCGTTTGAACGGGGAGGCGGTGGAATTGGCTGTGGCCTGATATTCATCTGCCGCCTGCACCGGCCTCTTCGCGGGCACGCCCGCTCCCACAGGTACTGCGCAGGTCTGGAGAGCTGTGGAGATCCCTGTGGGAGCGGGTTCACCCGCGAAAGGGCCGGTACAGGCTATCTGCATGCGGTAAGCTTGAGCCCATGAACCTCGACACCCGCATCAAGTACCGCCACCTGCTGTGCTTCCTGGAGATTGCCCGGCAGGGCAGCCTGGCCAGGGCTGCCGACATCCTGGCAATCAGCCAGCCAGCCATCTCCAAGACCCTCAAGGAACTCGAAGACCTGCTGGAAACGCGCCTGTTCGCGCGCAGCCGTCAGGGCGTCGAGCTGACCCCGGCCGGCACGCGTTTCATGCGCTACGCCGGGCCCAGCGTGCAGGCCCTGCGCGATGGCGTCAGCAGCCTGCGTGGCGAGGCGCGGGCGCCGTCGCAGGTGCGCATCGGTGTGCTGTCCACGGTCGAAGGCCTGCTCATGCCCGAAGTGCTGTGCCGCCTGCACCAGCGGCATGAGGCGCTGGTGATCAGTGTGGTCACCGGAGTCAGCGCGCAGCTGCTCGGCCAGTTGCGCCTCGGCGAACTGGAACTGGTGGTCGGGCGCATGACCGACAGCCCGCAAATCCAGGGCCTGTCGTTCGAGCACCTGTACAGCGAGTCGATGAGCCTGGTGGTGCGGCCAGGCCACCCGCTGCTGGCCAGCAAGCCAGTAGAGCGCGGGGAGGTTGGACATTACCCGCTGGTGCTGCCGCCAGCCGGCACCACCATCCGCCAGCATGCCGACAGCCTGTTCGTGCAATGTGGCATCCAGATGCCCGCCCAGCGCCTGGAAACCCTGTCGCTGGCGCTGAGCCGGCGCTACCTGCTGGGCAGCGATGCCGTGTGGGTGGCACCGCGCGATGCGGTGCTGCTCGACCTGCGCCGGGGCGAGCTGGTCGAGCTCGACCTGGGTGTGCGCGAGCCGGGCGGCTCGGTCGGCATCTGTCGCAATGCCGCCTTGCCGCAGAGCCTGCCTGGGCAGTGGGTATGCGAGGTGTTGCGCGAGGTAGCGGGGCAGTACCGAGAGGGCAGCTACCCCTGAACGCAGGTTTTTTTAGCCCTTTCGCCGGCAAGCCACACACAGGGATAGCAACTGCTTCCGGGCCTGTGGTGAACCTGTGGGAGCTGGCTTGCCGGCGATAGGGCCAGTGCAGGCTTCTCAGCATTCAGCTAAATAAATCCGCCGCAAAACCGGGCAAAGGCGCCGCAACCGATCAATACTGGCCAGTGGCTGCACATCCTTTGATGAATAAGCGTTTAACTACTGAACTTCCTTACCAAAACCCGCTCCTATGCCGGTAGCCATTGGTCATGGCCGCCTGCTAAGCTCGCGGCTTTACCCTGATTGCCCTTTTGGCGCATGAACAAGGAAATAGCATGAAACAGCATCGTTTGGCGGCTGCGGTTGCCCTGGTAGGCCTGGTACTGGCTGGCTGTGATCAACAGACCAGCAGCCCCGAGCTGAAGACTCCGGCACAGAAAGCCTCCTACGGTATCGGCCTGAACATGGGCAAGAGCCTGGCTCAGGAAGGCATGGAAGACCTTGATTCGAAAGCAGTAGCCCTCGGCATCGAAGACGCCGTTGGCAAGAAGGAACAGCGCATCAAGGACGAAGAGCTGGTAGAGGCCTTCACTGCGCTGCAGAAGCGTGCCGAAGAGCGCCTGGCCAAGGCCAGCGAAGAAGCCGCCTCCGCCGGCAAGAAATTCCTCGAGGAAAACGCCAAGAAGCCAGGCGTGGTCACCACTGCCTCGGGCCTGCAGTACGAAGTGGTCAAGAAGGCCGACGGCCCGCAGCCCAAGGCGACCGACGTGGTCACCGTCCACTACGAAGGCAAGCTGATCGATGGCAAGGTGTTCGACAGCTCCGTCGAGCGCGGCAGCCCGATCGACCTGCCGGTCAGCGGCGTGATCCCGGGTTGGGTCGAAGGCCTGCAGCTGATGCACGTCGGCGAGAAGTACAAGCTGTTCATCCCGGCTGAACTGGCTTACGGCGCACAAAGCCCAAGCCCGCTGATCCCGGCCAACTCGGTACTGGTATTCGACCTGGAACTGATCGCCATCAAGGATCCGGCCCAGCTGCAAGGCGCCGAGCCGGAAGCGGAAGCTCCTGCCGAGGCCCCGGCCGAAGCGCCTGCCAAGTAACACTGGCTGGCCCACGCAAAACGCCCCGTCCCGACGGGGCGTTTTCGTTTGTGCCGGGTAGTTGGACGAACCTGCAACTGCTGATACTGTCCGAGGAAATGCAGCGTGAAGAAGCAGAATGCTTCTGACGCAAACCGTTTGCGGCGTACGTACCCAAGGTGTGAAACGACTGTGTAAAAAACGCCCGATCTGACCGAGGCCCTTGCCTGGCAGGCACCTGGGGTCAGAAACGTCCCCCTGTTCACAAGGTTATCCACAATAAATGTGGATAACCTTTTCCTCTGGAGGCTCCATGAGCGCACCCTGGAATTTTGCCCGTTTCCTGCCGTTGGCCGAGCGCCTGCTCAGCCGCGGCCGGTTGCCCGCCTTGCTGTTCGCGGTAGCTCGCAAAGGCCCGCGCATCGGCCAGCTGCGTGAAGACGTGAAGCTGCTGCAGTCGTTGTGCCTGGCCTGGTGGCGCGGCGAGTACCGTGCCATCAGCCCCAAGGCGCTGGTCACCATCGTCGCCGGGCTGCTGTATTTCGTCAGCCCCATCGACGCCATTCCCGACTGGCTGCTGGGCGTGGGTTTCCTCGATGACATCGCGGTGCTGGGCTGGATACTGAAGACCGTGGCTGACGAACTGGCGCGCTTCAAGGTCTGGCGCGACAGCCAGGCGCCCGAACGGCTGCGCGTGGTCGAGCGCCTGCCGGCCACCCCCGAAGCGCTGCGGTTGGAACGCAACACGCAGTGAAACTGGCCGCAACCGCAGCGCAACTGCACAGACCCCAGAGTTGGTAATATAATTGGCATAAGGGTTATGCCTACGGATTACATGCTGTAATCCTTTTTAAAGGGGTTTGTAATGGGTATTCAGGTCATCAGCCGGGACGGTCAACCCGAGTACGCCGTCGTTCCCTGGGAACAGTACCAGGCACTGCTCAAGGCCGCTGGGCAGGCACCAGCCGAGGTGCTTGCCAGTGAAGCGCAGGGCGATGTGGCCAGTGCGCCATTGCCGGCCTTCAGCGAAGTGGCACAGATTCGCCAGGCCAAGGGCATTGCCCCTGAGCAACTGGCGCGCAATGTCGGGGTAAGCCCGGCATACCTGGCCATGATCGAATCAGATGAACGCCAGCCGGATGCTGCTATCCGCCGTGCTCTGGCCTGGCATCTGGGGGTGGCTGGCTGGAGCGAACCATCATGAGCCAGGTCAGGATCAGCCGTCAGCACTGGGATAACCTGCTGGGCGAGCTTGACCTGGCCCGTCGTCAACGTCACTTGCTGACCTATCGAGCGCTGATCGAGCGTTTGCAGTTGCCCAGCCCGGCCATGCAGACGCTGACAGCCGCGCTGGAGTACCTGGCGGTGCTGGATGCCCGCGCCGAGCAGCCATTGCGCAGCTCGCTGGTGATCAGCCAGGGTGCCAGCCGTTTGCCGCGTACCGGGTTTTTTGAGTGCGTTGAACGGTTGGGCCGATTTTCCGGGCCGGTCGACGGCATGGAAGCAGCCTCATGGCATGCCTCCGAGGTGGTCAGGGTGTTCGAGTACAGCTATCCCGAAACGGCCTGATTCGTTGCCTGTCCCGGCCTCTTCGCGGGTAAACCCGCTCCCACAGGTTCACCACAGGTCTTGAGCCTTGTGTTGTACCTGTGGGAGCGGGTTTACCCGCGAAGAGGCCGGAACAGGCAAAGCATCTCTGTGGATCAGCCCACAAGCCCTGCCATCGGCATCCACCACCTCCAATACCTCCAGGTGCCGGTGCCGGCCAAACAACTTCAGTAACTGCCCAATCGTCGCATTGAGCCGCACCGTCGGCTGTTCGGCCTGCGGAACGTTCATCAGCGCCGGTAGTGGCCGGCTTTCGCGCGCCCCCAGCTCCTGCGGCCGCCCCAGCAGGTAGCCCTGCACCAGGTCCACCCCCATCTCCACCAGCACCGCCAGCTCCTCCGCCATTTCGATGCCTTCGGCAATTACCTGAGCCTTCGACGCTCGGGCAATCTGCAATATCGAACCGACAAATTCACGCTTGAGCGGGTCGCGGTGGATGCCGTCGATGAAGTGGCGATCGATTTTCACATATTCGGGGCGCAGCTCCGACCACAGGCGCAGGCTCGAATAACCCGCTCCCAGATCGTCGATGGCAATCGAGAAGCCCATGTCCCGGTAGTGGTGCAGGGCGTTGGACAGCAGCTGGAAGTCGTCGGTCGGGGTGTGTTCGGTCAGCTCGATTACCACCCGGCTAGGCGGCAGGCCGACCTGTCCGAGCAGTTTCAGGGTCTGCCCGGACGGGTAGTGCGGCTCGAGCAGCGATTCTGGCGAGATGTTGAGAAACAGTTTGCCCTGCAACTGCTGTTCGCTGAAACGCCGGCAGGCGCTTTCCCGGCAGGCAGCCTCCAGTTCGGTCAGGCGGCCGGCCTGGCGGGCGATGGTAAACAGGTTCAGCGGTGCGTGCAGCGGGCTGTTGGACGGCCCGCGGCTCAACGCCTCATGGCCGAAAACCCGTTGCTCGCTCAGGCACATGATCGGCTGGAACAGACTGTGGATGCTGCGTTGAGCCAGGATGGCACTCAAGGCACTGAGCTGTTCGGCGACGGTCATGGCGTATTCCTGAAAATGAAAGGGCCGGGCGATTCCACGCCCGGCCCCTCTATTTCACGACAGCGCGATGACTGTTTAATGACAAGTAGAGCTAATTTGCCATCATTCCTACAGTCTTACTTCTTGGCCACCTTGGTGCTTGCACTCAGGTAGTCGATAAGGATGCGGCCGGTTTCCGACAGGTAGGCATCGTCTTCCGGCTTGGTGTTTTCATCCTCGGTCGGCAGCGCGTCCTCGTCCTCTTTCTTCAGCTCCTTCAGCGGCTCTTCACCCTTGGCCTTGCGGCGGATGTTCTCCAGTGCCAGCTGCTTGGCCTCGATTGCATCGTGGCGTGCACGACGGTCCTGCTCGTTGAGGCTGACGGTCTTTTCGTTCATCAGCTTCTGGGTCAGGGCCAGGCGGTCGCGGATGTAGGTGAACTCTGCATCCTTGTCGCTGCGCGCTTCATGCTGGGCCTTGAGTTGGGCCAGGAACGGCTTGAACGGGTCGGCCGCCGGCTTGACCACCGGGCGAATGGTGTCCCACGGCATGGCCTCGGGCAGGGCGCTCTCGCCGATCTCTTTGGTATCGATGATCGACGGGTAGTCGATGTCCGGCAGCACGCCCTGATGCTGGGTGCTCTGCCCGGAAACCCGGTAGAACTTGGCCAGGGTAAGCTTCAGCTCGCCATGGTTGAGTGGCTGGATGGTCTGCACGGTGCCCTTGCCGAAGGTCTGGCCGCCGATGATCAGCGCACGGTGGTAGTCCTGCATGGCACCGGCGAAGATCTCCGAAGCCGAGGCCGACAGGCGGTTGACCAGCAGTGCCAATGGGCCTTTGTAGAAGGCACCGGGGTTTTCGTCTTCCAGCACGTCTACACGGCCGTCGCTGTTGCGCACCAGCACGGTCGGGCCTTTCTCGATGAACAGGCTGGTCAGCTCGGTGGCTTCCTGCAGCGATCCGCCGCCGTTGTTGCGCAGATCGATGACCACGCCGTCGACTTTTTCTTTCTGCAGCTCGGTCAGCAGCTTCTTCACGTCACGCGTGGTGCTCTTGTACTCCGGGTCACCGGCGCGATAGGCCTTGAAGTCGAGGTAGAAGGCCGGGATCTCGATGATGCCCAGCTTGTAGTCACGCCCGTCCTGCTTGAGCTTGAGTACCGACTTCTTCGCTGCCTGCTCCTCGAGCTTCACCGCCTCGCGGGTGATCGACACGATCTTGCTGGTCTGGTCGCTAGGCGCGTTGCTGGCAGGGATGATCTCCAGGCGCACCACCGAGCCTTTCGGGCCGCGGATCAGCTTGACCACTTCGTCCAGGCGCCAGCCGACCACGTCGACCATCTCCTTGTTGCCCTGGGCCACACCGATGATCTTGTCGGCCGGTGCCACCTGCTTGGTCTTGGCCGCCGGGCCAGCCGGCACCAGGCGCACGATTTTGACCTGGTCGTTGTCGCTTTGCAGCACTGCGCCGATGCCTTCCAGCGACAGGCTCATGTTGATGTCGAAGTTTTCTGCGTTGTCCGGCGACAGGTAGTTGGTGTGCGGGTCGTAGGACTGGGCGAAGGTATTGATGTAGGCCTGGAAGATGTCCTCGGCACGGGTCTGGTCCAGGCGCGACAGTTGGTTCTTGTAGCGCTTGGTCAGGGTTTCCTGGATCTGCTTGGGTTCCTTGCCGGCGATCTTCTGGCGCAGCACTTCGTCCTTGACGCGTTTGCGCCACAAATCGTCGAGCTCGGCCTGGTCCTTCATCCACGGGGCGTCCTTGCGGTCGATCAGCAAGGTTTCCTTGGCGTTGAAGTCGATCTTGTCCACGCCCTTGTTCAGCTCGGCCAGGGCGAAGTCCAGACGTTGCTTGACGCGGTCCAGATAGCGTTTGTAGATGGTGAAGCCCGGGTCCAGGTTACCGCTCTTGAGGAAATCGTCGAATTGCGTTTTCCACTTGTCGAATTCGGCGATGTCGGCAGCGGTGAAGTAGCTGCGCGCCGGGTCCAGCAGCTTGATGTAGCTGTCATAGATGATGACCGAACGGGCGTCGTCCAGCGGCGGCTTGCTGTAGTGGTGGCGCTTGAGCAATTCCACCACGTTGAGGCTGGCGACGATCTCGTCGCGGTCCGGCTGCAGGCTGTCCCATTTGTTGGCGGCCGCCGCATTGCCGCCGAGCGTGAGGCTGCCCAGGCCGATCATCAGCGCCAGGGCGGTGCTTGGGAGGAAATGCTTCATGCTGATTCGACGTGGAGACAATTGATCACGCATAGTAGGCCGTCTTTTCTGTTCACCGGTTGCAAGAAACCGGATGCATACTGCAAAAAGCCTGGGGACTTGGCGTTCCCAGGCTCGGTCATATGATTCAACTATGGAGGCACTGTGAAGGCATTGCAAGGCGTTGACGGACATGTGGCTTGGGTCGAGGCCGAGCGCCCGGCCTGCGACGCGGGTCAAGTGCGCATTCGCGTGGCTGCTGCGGGGCTGAACCGCGCCGATCTGCTGCAGATGAAAGGTTTGTACCCACCACCGCCAGGCGCCAGCCCGTACATGGGCCTGGAGTGCTCCGGGGTGGTTGAGGAAGTGGGGGCCGGTGCCGACTGGCGGGTGGGTGACCGGGTGTGCGCATTGCTGGCCAGCGGCGCCATGGCCGAGGAAGTGGTGGTGGATGCCCGCCACGTGCTGCCGGTGCCCGAAGGCCTGAGCCTGCACGAAGCGGCGGCGTTGCCGGAGGTATATGCCACTGCCTGGCTGAACATCTTCCAGCTGGGTGGCGTGAAAGCTGGCGAGAAGGTGCTGGTGCACGCTGGCGCCAGCGGCGTTGGCTCGGCCGCCATCCAGCTGTGCAAGGCGTTCGGCAGCCCGGTGTGGGTCAGCGTCGGTTCCCAGGACCGCCTGGCCTACTGCGAGGCGCTGGGCGCCGCCGGTGGTGTGGTACGTAACGAAAACCTGGAAGCGCTGGAAGGTTTTGGCCCGTTCGACGTGATTCTCGACCCGGTGGGCGCCAGCTACGGCGAGCTCAACCTCAAGCTGCTGGCGCGTGACGGGCGCTGGGTGATCATCGGCCTGATGGGCGGGCGCAAGTTCGAGCTGGACCTGGCACAGGTACTGGGCAAGCGCCTGGAGATTACCGGCTCCACGCTGCGCAACCGCGATGACGGCTTCAAGGCCGAACTGCTGCGCGATTTGCAGCAGCAGGTTTGGCCGCTGTTTGCCGAAGGGCGCCTGTCGCCGCAACTGGTGGATACCTACCCGGTGGAGTTTGCCCAGGCGGCGTATGCCGAGCTTGAGACCAACCAGGTGTCGGGCAAGCTGGTGATGGTGATAGACCCTAGCCTGGTGTAAGCAGGCCTGGCCTCTTCGCGGGTGAACCCGCTCCCACAGGGATTACCACAGGCTTGAAAACTGTGTGGTCCCTGTGGGAGCGGGTTTACCCGCGAAAGGGCCGGTGCAGGCGATGCGATTACCTCAGGCCCAGCTCAGGATCGGCCACTTGTTGATCTCGGCATGCTCCCGCAACACCGCATCCGGGTTCACCACATGCGGATGATCCACCTTCAACAACAACGGCAAATCGTTGCGCGAGTCGGAATAGAAAGTCGCTCCTTCCAGGTTCTCCTGCTCCTGGTCCAGCCATTCCAGCAACCGCGTGATCTTCCCTTCGCGATAGGTCAGCACCCCGTGGGTCTTGCCGGTATAAACCCCGTTCACCGCCTCCAGTTCGATCGCCAGGTATTCGTCCACCCCCAGCCGCGCCGCAATCGGCCCGACCAGGTGCGTACCCGACGCCGAAATGATCAGGATGCGATCCCCGCGCTTGCGGTGCTCGGCAATGCAGCGGCAGGCGTCGCCGTAGATGATCGGCTCGATCACCTCTTCGACCCAAGGCGCCACCAGGTGCTCGACCTCTTCCAGGGTGCGCCCGGCAATCGGCTCCAGGCTGAAGGCCATGTACTCCTCCATCCGCAGGTGGCCCTTGCCGTAGGCTTCCATCAACTCATGGTCGCGGCGCAGGAAGGCTTTGCCGTCGACCCAGCCCAGCCGGGCCATCTGCTCGCTCCACAGCGACGCGCAGTCGCCGTGGATCAGGGTTTCGTCCAGATCGAAAATTGCCAGTGCCATGGTGTTGATTCTCCTTAGGCCACTTCTCGTAGCGCCGTGGGGTCGATCGACAAGCTTACCCGTTGCCCGTCCGAGTGCAGGTCGGACGGTGAGCGGTTGAGCACATCGACCACCAGCTCCACCCCGCGTACCTGCACCCGGTAGCGGAGCACGTTGCCCAGCAGGCTGTGGCTGCGCACCTCGGCGTCCATTTCGCCGTTCACGCTCAGGGTGATCGATTCGGGGCGGATCGCCAGGCGGCTGGCCACCGGGCGCTGCAGCAGGCGGCTGGCGCTGTCGGCGTCGAGCAGGTTGTAGTTGCCGATGAAGCCCGCGGCAAACAGGTCCACCGGCGCTGTATAGAGTGTTTCGGCATCGCCGCTCTGGACGATGCGCCCCTGGTTCATCAGGAAGATGCGGTCGGACATGGTCAGCGCCTCTTCCTGGTCGTGGGTGACGAAGATGGTGGTCAGCCCCAGCTCGCGCTGGATGGCACGGATCTGCTCGCGCAGGTGCTTGCGGATGCGCGCATCCAGCGCCGACAGCGGCTCGTCGAGCAGCAGCAGGCGCGGGCGGGTGACCAGCGAGCGGGCCAGGGCAACGCGCTGGCACTGGCCGCCGGACAACTGGTGCGGGTAGCGCCCGGCGAAGTTGCCCAGTTCCACCAGTTCCAGCGCCTCGCGCACCCGGGCCTGACTTTCGTCGGCCTTGACCTTCTGCATGCGCAAGCCGAAGGCGACGTTCTGCTCCACGGTCATGTTGGGGAACAGCGCATAGCTTTGAAACACCATGCCGATGCCACGCTTTTGCGGGCTCAGCGGTACGATGTCATGGCCGTCGAGCAGGATCTGCCCGCTGTCCACCGGGGTCAGCCCGGCGATGCAGCGCAGCAGCGTTGACTTGCCGCAACCGGACGGGCCAAGCAGGGTGACGAACTCACCGCGTTCGATATGGCAGTCGATGTTCTCGAACACCGGGCTGCCGGCGTAGCTTTTTTGCAGTTTCTGTACGCTGACGAAGCTCATGTCAGGTCTTGTCCTTGTTCAGGCGGTTGGCGACCCAGGTCAGTACCAGCACGAAGGCGAAGTACGAGATCACCAGCGCGCTGTTGAAGTGGCCGCTGCTGTTGCGCATGTTGTTCAGGTACACCTGCAGGGTCTCGTAGCGGGTGCCGACCAGCAGGTTGGCGAACACGAACTCGCCGAACAGGAACGAGAACGACAGTAGCAGTGCCACCATCAGGCCCTTGCGCAGGTTCGGCAGCACCACCAGCAGCGCCGCCTGCCAGGTGCTGGCGCCCAGCAGCTGGGCGGCGTCCATCAGGTCGCGCAGGTTGATCGCCTGCAGGTTGTTGGTAATGGCCCGGTACATGAACGGCAAGGCGATGGTGAAATAGCAGCCGATCAGGATCCACGGTGTACCGACCATGGCCATGGGCCCGCTGCCATACAGCTGCAGCAGCCCCACCGACGACACCACCGGCGGCACCGCGAACGGCAGCAGGATGAGGATGTTCATCAGCGCATCGAGCCTCGGGAAGTGGTAGTGCACCACGAACAGCAGCGGCAGGATCAGTACCACCGACAGCAGCAGCGCGCCCACGCACACCAGCAGCGACTGGCCGAAGGCGGCCAGGAAGCGCGGCTCGCTCCACAGCGCGATGTACCACTTGAAGGTCAGGCCGCTGGGCAGCAGGCTGGCCGACCAGCTGGTGGCCAGCGAGTAGAGCAGGGTGCCGGCCAGCGGCAGCAGCAGGATGAGGAACAGCAGGTAGACCACGGCGCGGTGGTACCAGCCGCCGGAACGGGCGTCAGCGCGCATGGTAGCTCCTTTTCAGCAGCCATTGGTGCATCACCGTGACCAGCGTCATCAGCCCCACCAGTACCATCGCCAGGGCGCTGGCCAGGTTGGGATCGAGGCTGATGTCACCGGCCACCAGGCCGGCGATGCGGATCGGCAGTACGTTGAAGTTGCCGGTTGTCAGCGCGTACACGGTGGCGTAGGCACCGAGGGCGTTGGCCAACAGGATGACGAAAGTGCCCAGCAGTGCCGGGGTCAGCACCGGCAGGCCGATGTGTCGCCAGAATTGCCAGTGGCTGGCCCCCAGCAGTGCGGCCGACTCGCGCCAGTCTTCGCGCAGTGCGTCGAACGCGGGGTACAGCAGCAACACGCCAAGCGGGATCTGGAAGTAGGTGTACACCAGGATCAGCCCGCTCTTGGAATAGATACTGAAGTCCTCCAGCAGGCCGACCTGCTTCAGCAGCAGGGTCAGCGCGCCGTTGAAACCGAGCAGGATGATGAAGGCGAAGGCCAGCGGCACCCCGGCGAAGTTGCTGGTCATGTTGGCGAAGGCGCTGACGAAGTCGCGCAGCTTCGAGTCCACCTGGCGCAGCGAGTAGGCGCCCAGGGTGGCGATGACGATGCCGAACAGGCTCGACCAGAAGCTGATCTCCAGGCTGCGTTGCAGGGCCTGCAGGTAGAACTTCGAGGCGAATACCTTGCTGAAGTTGTCCACGCCCCAACCTGCTTCCGATTGCAGGCTGTTGATCGCCACCCAGGCCAGCGGGGCGATCTGGAAGATGACGAAGAACACGGCGAACGGTAGCAGGCAGAGCAGGGCCAGGTAGCGGCCACGGGCGCTGCTGCTCTTGGGTGTGGTCACTTCAGCAACTCCCGGCAGACACTCTTGTCATGCGGTGCGCCGAGCAGCTCGCAGATGGTCCCGCACAGCTCGGTCTGCAGCGGTTTGGCCGCTGGGTCGAGGCTGAAGGCATCGCCGAAGACGAACAGTGGCACTTCGCGCTCCTCGGTCAGCAGGCCATTGTGCGAGCGGTCGTTGTTCATGCCGTGGTCGGCGGTGACCAGTACCTGGTAGCCCTCTTCGAGCCAGCCCGGCAGGTAGTCGGCCAGCAGAATGTCGGCGCTGCGCGCGGCGTTGCGGTACTGGCTGCTGTCCAGACCGTGGTGGTGGCCGACATCGTCGATGCTCATCGGGTGCACCAGCAGGAAATTGGGGGCGTGGCGGCGGCGCAGGTATTCGCCATCGGCCAGCAGGTGCGAATCGGGGTAACGGTCGTCCCAGTAGAACAGCCCGTGCTGGATCGGCAGCTTCGGTGCGTGGGTATGGCGGTCGCGCTGCGGGTCGAAGGGAGAGCGGTTGTACAGCTCGCTCATCCAGTGATAGGCCGCAGCCGCAGTGCCCAGGTTGGCCTCGCGGGCGTAGTGGAACACGCTGCGCTGGTTGGACAGACGGTTGACGTTGTTGTGCACGATGCCACTGTCGATCGGCGGTACACCGGTGAGGATGCACTCGTACAGCGGCCGCGACAGCGACGGCAGTTCGCATTCCACGCGGTACAGCGCGGCACGGTCGGCCTCGACGTAGGCGTGCAGGTGGCCCATGGCGTGGTGGGCGACCTGATAGTTGAGGCCGTCGAGCAGGACCAGGATGACGTTGTGTTGCATGGTGGCTCCAGTCATAAACCGCGTTGGCTTCTTCGCGGGTAAACCCGCTCCTACAGGGTCATGCGCCGGCCTTGAGGTGTGCGCTGTACCTGTGGGAGCGGGTTTACCCGCGAAAGGGCCCGTCCAGGCGCTAGAGAAACTAGCCCCTTACTCCATCTCGATGATCACCTGCTCTTGCCACATCTGCGGCAGTTTCTTCGAGCTCGCTTCCCAGGCCTCGGCATTCTTGATCGGCTGTGCAGCCTTGTACTGTTCGTTGGGCAGCAACTTGGCCTGCACATCGTCCGGCAGCTTCAGGTGCTCGGCACGGATCGGCCGCGCATGCCCTTTGGCCAGGTTGATCTGCCCGGCATCGCTGAAGATGTATTCACGTGTCAGCTTGGCCGCATTCGGGTGCTTGGCGTACTTGTTGATGATGGTGGTATAGCCGGAGATCACCGAGCCATCCGACGGGATCAGCACTTCGAAACGCTTGGGGTCGATCTGTTCACGGTAGCTCAGGCCGTTGAAGTCCCACACCACGCCCACTTCCACCTCGCCCTTCTCCAGGGTCTGGATGGTCGGGTTGGCCAGCGACAGGCGCTTCTGCTGGGCCAGCTTGGTGAACAGTTGCAGACCCGGTGCCAGGTTGGTCTCGTCACCCTTGTAGGCGATAGCCGCTGCCAGCACGCCGTTGGCGGCCTGGGCTGCGGTGCCGACGTCACCGATGGCAACCTTGTACTTGCCTTTTTCCAGGTCGTGCCAGGTCGTTGGCCGCTCGCCTTCCTTGACCAGGTCCTTGTTGATGATGAAGGCGATGGTGCCGGTATAGGCCAGCGCCCAGTGGCCGTCCTTGTCCTTGGCCCAGGTCGGCACCTGGTCCCAGGTGCTCGGCTTGTACGCTTGGCTCACGCCCTTGCTCACGGCGATCGGGCCGAAGGCGGCACCCACGTCGCCGATGTCGGCGCTGGCGTTGTCCTTCTCGGCTTCGAACTTGGCGATTTCCTGGGCCGAGCTCATGTCGGTGTCGCTGTGCTTCAGGCCGTACTTGCTGGCCAGGTCTTCCCAGGTGCCTTTCCAGTTGGCCCAGGCATCGGGCATGCCCACGCTGTTGACGTTGCCTTCCTTGCGGGCGGCGTCTTCCAGGGCCTTGAGGTCGGTATCGGCGGCCATGGCCGTGGTACACAGGGCGATGGCCGAACCGAGCAGTGACGCCATGAACAACTTTTTCATCCGAAGCTCCTTGGTGGGTGCCTTTAGCGATGGTTGTTATGAGTGAAGCCGTTGTCTGGTGACCGTTGGTCTAGGTCAGCAAACCTTGAGCCAAGGTAGGCTGCTTGCGTGACAGTTTGATGTAGGGAAGGGCCGGTGAAGGCCCTGAAGCTACAGCGTAGACCACTGAACCGCCCCGGTTCTGCTGGCTTGGCGCGTTTCTGGCAGTGTCTGGCCAAAGCCTTGTCACAGGATGTTCATCAGCCCTGCCTAGGCTTGCACTATTCTCCAAGTGCCCTGTTCTGGGGCTGGACTAGTCCAGATAGGTAACCTTTGATGCAGCCGATGCCACCGCGTGCGGTAACAGCCATCTGTCACGCCCTGCAGGAACAGATAGAGCACGGCTTGCTGGCGCCGGGCGGCAAGCTGCCGGCCGAGCGCAAGCTCAGCGAGGTGTTCGATACCACGCGCATTACCCTGCGTGAGGCGCTGGTGCAGCTGGAAGCCCAGGGGCTGATCTACCGCGAAGAGCGTCGCGGCTGGTTCGTCGCGCCCGAGCGGCTGACCTACGACCTGATCGAGCGCAGCCACTTCCATGCCATGGTCCGCGACCAGGGGCGGGTGCCCAGTACCGAACTCTTGTCGGCTCGGCTACAGCCGGCGTCGGCGGCCATCTGTGCGCGCTTGCAACTGCCTGCGTTGTCCAGCGTGGTACGTATCTGCCGGTTGCGGCGGATCGATGGGCGGGCGGTGCTGTATGCCGAGCACTACCTCAACCCCAGGTACTTCCCGGAGATTCTCGAACAGGACCTGGCCCAGTCGCTGACCGAGATTTATGGGCGGGTGTACGGCATCCAGTATGGGCAGGTGTGCTTCGAGATCTTGCCGACGGCGTTGCCGGTGGAGGCAGCCGGTGCCTTGAAGGTGTCGGCGGGAAGCCCCGGGTTGCATATCACCCGGGTCAACAGTGACCAGCATGGGCACCTGATCGACTGCGACCTGGAGTATTGGCGGCATGATGCCATCCGCATCCGCGCCCAGGCGGGTTGAGGTGTTGGCTTCTTCGCGGGCTCGCCCGCTCCCACAGGGGCCGCACAGGTTTCAGCCTTTGCACAGTACTTGTGGGAGCGGGTTCACCCGCGAAGAGGCCTTAACTGGAAGAACCGGCAGTCACTACCTGTACTGACAACCGTGGCGTTGCCAAATCCAGCCCGGCCTCATCCAGCTGCCGCTTCAAAGCCAGGTTGAAGGCCCGCGACACTTCCCACTGCTTGATCGGCGCAGTCTTGAACCGCGCTCGCAAGATCGCCGACCCCGACTCGAAGCTCTCCACCCCTTGCAGCTCCAGCGGCGACCAGATGTTGCGGCGCATCAGCGGGTCGTTGCGCAGCTTCTGCCCCACTTCGCGAATCAGCGTGATGGCCTGGTCGATATTCATGCTGTGTGGGATCGCCACGCGGAAGATCGCGTAGCCGAACTCACGCGAGTAGTTCTTGATGCTCTTGATCTCGCTGAACGGGATGGTATGCACGATGCCGTCGATGTCACGCAAGCGTACGGTACGGATGGTCAGCCCCTCCACCGTGCCCAGGTGGCCGCCCACATCCACATAGTCGTCGATGGCCAGCGAGTCCTCGATGATGATGAACAAGCCGGTGATCAGGTCAGCCACCAGCGACTGGGCACCAAAGCCGATGGCCAGGCCGATCACACCGGCACCCGCCAGCAGCGGGGTGACGTTCATGCCCATGTTGGCCAGGGCGACGATCACCGCGATGATGAAGATGACCACGAACATCACATTGCGGATCAACGGCATCATGGTTTGCGCACGGGCGTTGGCCAGGCCCCGGCGCGAACGCACCAGGGCGTGGTGCACGGCGGTGTCGGCAAGGATCCACACCAGCCAGGCGACGATCAGCGTGCCGGCCAGGCCCAGCAGGCGCACGCTTATGTCGTGACCGTCGCCTTCGGCGAAGCTGATCATCGACAGGCCCCACACACGCAGCCCCAGTTCGATGAACACCAGCCAGATGAACAGGTGCACCAGCAGGTAGCCGAAGTTGCGCAGGCGTTCGGCGTACACCGCCTGGCGCTTGCTGGCGCGCTTGGGGTTGGCGGCGTGGCGGCGTACCAGGCCGTTGAGCACCATGCACACCACCACCAGCACCGTGCACATCAGCGACTGGCGCAGGGCGGTGCTGGTGTCGCCGGCCGAGATAAAGGTAGCGAACAGCGAAATCGCCACCAGGATCAGTGCTGGCACGAACCAGAAGCTGCCGAGGATCTCGATGGTGTCACTGAGGGTGCGCCGGGTCAGGCGCCGTGACAGCGGCTGGTTGCGGATCAGGTGGGCGATCGGGCGACGGAAGCGCAGGATGAACAGCCCGGTGCACAGCGCCGCGATCACGTTGGCCAGGGTGGCCAGGGCGTGGGCCAGGTGGGTGCCGAGGGCGACCATCAGGCGCGGGTCGCTCATCGCTTCGCCAAACGCGGCGAAACTGCCGATCAGCCACAGCGGGCGGAAGGCCTGGTGGCGCAGGATGTACAGGGCGCGGTGGCGGTGGGGGCCGTCGAGCAGCGAGAAGGCGATCACGCAGATGGCCGAGAAGCAGGTGCCGACCACCAGTGCGTAGGCCAGCACCATGGCCAGCGACTTGCCCAGCGACGGCGGCAGCACGAAGCTCAGGTAAACGGTGAACACCAGCGCCACCAGCCATGGGCCCAGCTTGCGCAGGGCAAAGCGCACCAGGTCCCAGGTGCGCGGGTGCTGCGGCAGTTCCTCGCTCAGGCCAAAACGCAGGCGTACCCGATGCCCGACCCAGTTGAAGGCGTAGGCCAGCACGCTCCAGACGGCGATGACGGCGGCAAAGCCGAACAGAATGGCCGGCCACTGGTGCACCGGCACCATCAGCTCGGTCAGTTCGGCCTGGGCCTGTTCGATCTCCGCGGCCCAGCGATGGAACGGGCTGGCATCGCCGCCGAACTGCTTTTCGAAGTCCTGCAGGGCGCCGCCGATCAGGCCGAGCACGCCCTGTTCGACGGTGGGTTGCGATTGCCTGGTGGCGTCGCGCAGCTTTTTCAGGTCGGCCAGGAGCTTGGCCCGCTGCTGGTCGTTTTCCAGGTTCTTGATCACCTCGTCCAGCGACTTGCCCAGCGGTTCGCTGGCTTCTGGCTGCGCGGGCGCGCTGCCACCCAGCAGGCCTGGCAGGCCCGCAGCCTGTAACGGGGTGACAAACAGGAACAGCAGCAGGAACAGGCAACGCAGGAGAGCAGGCACTGGCAAAACTACCTCAGGTCAAACGATTGACCGAGTGTAGAGGTTCACGACGGCAGTTGCTCCAGGATTTTCCAGCAGGTGAGGCCAAAGATACCCAGTGTGCCAACCCACATCATCACAACGCCGATATTGCGCTCGCGCAGGCTGAAACCGATGGTCAGCAGCAACAGGAACAGAAACACCGGCACGAACAGGGACAGGAACGGGGACATGGACAGCAATCCTTTTGCAGTGGGGCCATGTAACAAGCATAGCGGGTAGCGGGCGAAGCGGGATTGACCTTCAGCAGGTGCAAGCAGGCCCGGCCTCTTCGCGGGTGAACCCGCTCCCACAGGAACTGTGTGGTACCTGTGGGAGCGGGTTTACCCGCGAAGAGGCCAGGCCTGCTTGCATCAAGGCATCAGGGCAACTCGCGGCAACGGTAGAAGGCACTCAGCACCTTCACCAGGTGCGCCAGGTCATGGCTGCCGCACAGTTCGCGAATCGAATGCATGGCAAAGGTCGGCAAGCCGATATCCACCGTACGCACGCCCAGGTGGCTGGCGGCAATCGGCCCGATGGTCGAACCACAGCCCATGTCGCTGCGTACCACGAAGCTCTGCACCGGCACTTCCTCGGCCATGCACAGGTGACGGAAGAACCCGGCGGTTTCGCTGTTGGTAGCGTAGCGCTGGTTGTTGTTCACCTTGATTACCGGCCCGGCGTTGAGCTTGGGCCCGTGGTTGCCGTCGTGCTTGTCGGCGTAGTTGGGGTGCACGCCGTGGGCGTTGTCGGCCGACACCATCAGCGAGCGCTGGATGGTGCGCACGTAGGCGTCGCCATCCGGCAGCAGGCGTTGCAGGGTCTGCTCCAGCATCGGCCCGTCGGCGCCACAGGCCGAGCAGCTGCCGACTTCTTCATGGTCGTTGCACACCAGTACGCAGGTTTCGTCGCTGTCGGCGGCCAGCAGGGCCTGCAGGCCGGCGTAGCACGACAACAGGTTGTCCAGGCGCGCGCCGGCGATGAAGTCGCCATTCAGGCCGACCAGTGCGGCGTCCTGAGTGTCGTAGAAGCTCAGCTCGTAATCCAGCACCACGTCGGCGATCAGCTCGTGCTCGCGGGCCAGTTGCTCGGTGAGCAGGGCGCGGAAGTCGATGCGCTCGTCACCCGCGACCTGGGCCAGGATCGGCGGCAGCTCGTTCTGCGGGTTGATCGCCCAGCCTTCGTTGGCGGTGCGATTGAGATGGATTGCCAGGTTGGGGATGACCGCGATCGGCAGCTTGAAGTCGATCAGCTGGCTTTCGACCTTGCCGTCACGGCGGTAGGTGACCCGGCCGGCCAGCGACAGGTCGCGGTCGAACCATGGCGCCAGCAGGGCGCCGCCATAGACTTCGACGCCCAGTTGCAGGAAGCCCTGGCGCTGCAGCTCGGGCTGCGGCTTGACCCGCAGGCACGGGCTGTCGGTGTGGGCACCGACCATGCGGATGCCGTTCAGCAACGGTGCCTGCTTGCCCAGCTTGATGGCGATGATCGACGAGTCGTTACGGGTGACGTAGTAGCGGCCGCCAGGTACCGTGGCCCAGCTGTCGCGCTCGTCCAGGCGCTGGTAGCCGGCAGCTTCCAGGCGCTGGGCCAGGCTGGCGGTGGCATGGAAGGGCGTGGGGGAGGCCTTGAGGAAGTCGATAAGGCCAGAATTCAGTGCGTCGCGCATAGCTCACTCCAGACAGCAGTGGCGCGAGTTTAGCGTATTAGGTCGACAAATTGTGTCTGCCTCTTCGCGGCTGAAGCCGCTCCCACAGGTACTGCACAACCGTCGAAAGTGGTGCGGTCCCTGTGGGAGCGGCTTTAGCCGCGAAGAGGCCAGTACAGGCTGTACACAATCAGAAGGGCGCAGGGCACTCGAACTTCAACCGCTCCCCGGACACCGGGTGGGTAAAGCTCAGCATCGAGGCATGCAAGCACAACCGCTCATGGGCAGCCAGTGCCTCGGGGTTGGCATACAGCCGGTCGCCCAGCAGCGGGTGCCCGATCGACAGCATGTGCACGCGCAACTGGTGCGAACGCCCGGTAATCGGTGTCAGCTCTACCCGGCAGTAATCACCGCAGCGCTCGACGATGCGCCAGAAGGTCAGCGCATGCTTGCCCTGCTCGTGGTCCACCACATGCCGTGGCTTGGTCGGCGGGTCGTAGCGCAGCGGCAGGTCGATGCTGCCGCTGTCCAGCGCCGGCTGGCCCCAGCATAGTGCGGTGTAGGCCTTTTCGGTTTCGCGGTCGTGGAACTGGCGCGACAGCTCACGGTGGCTGTCGGCATCCCGTGCCAGCAGGATGATGCCGGAAGTTTCCCAGTCCAGGCGGTGCACGATCAGCGCGTCGGGGTAGCCGTTTTCCTGCAGGCGAGTGATCAGGCAGTCCTTGTTGTCCTCGGCGCGGCCGGGTACCGACAGCAGCAGGGTCGGTTTGTTGATCACCAGGATGGCGGCGTCTTCGTGCAGGATCTGGATGTTGGACAGCGGCATTGCAGTATCTCTGTGATATCGGGGAAAACCATCGGGGCCGCCTTGCGGCCCATTCGCGGCACAAGGCCGCTCCTACAAGGAAATGCGTACCCCTGTAGGAGCGGCCTTGTGCCGCGAATGGGCTGCAAGGCAGCCCCGATGGCCAATTGCGCGGATCAGCGATCCGGCAAGGTGATGTTCAGCTCCAGAATCGAGCAGCTACCCTGGTTTTCCAGCTCGATATGCACATCATCGTTGCCGATGTTCACATATTTGCGGATCACTTCCAGCAGTTCTTTCTGCAGCGCTGGCAGGTAGTCCGGTTCGCTGCGTTGGCCGCGCTCGTGCGCCACGATGATCTGTAGACGCTCTTTCGCTACCGACGCGCTGGTCTGTTTCTGTCTGCCACGAAAGAAGTCAAAAAGGTTCATGGTTTACTTGCCTCCAAACAGGCGCGCGAAGAATCCTTGCTTCGGCACTTCGATGAACCGCAGGGGCTTTTCTTTGCCCAGCAGACGGTCGACGGTATCGCTATAGGCCTGGCCGGCATCGCTCTGGTCGTCGAGGATGACCGGGATACCCTGGTTGGAAGCCTTGAGCACTGCCTGGCTCTCGGGGATCACACCCTTGAGCTTGATCGCCAGGATCTCTTCGACGTCGGCGATGCTCAGCATTTCGCCCTTTTCCACGCGCTCCGGGTGGTAGCGGGTGATCAGCAGGTGTTCCTTGATCGGCTCTTCGCCGTTCTCGGAGCGGCGCGACTTGCTCGACAGGATGCCCAGCATGCGGTCGGAGTCACGAACCGAGGATACCTCGGGGTTGGTGACCACGACGGCTTCGTCGGCAAAGTACATGGCCAGGTGTGCGCCTTTCTCGATACCGGCCGGCGAGTCGCAGATGACGAAGTCGAAGTCTTTCTTCAGCTCCATCAGGACCTTTTCCACGCCTTCCTGGGTCAGCGCGTCCTTGTCACGGGTCTGGCTGGCGGCCAGCACGTACAGGTTCTCGAGGCGCTTGTCCTTGATCAGGGCCTGTTGCAGGTTGGCTTCGCCGTTGACCACGTTGACGAAGTCGTACACCACACGGCGTTCGCAGCCCATGATCAGGTCGAGGTTACGCAGGCCCACGTCGAAGTCGACGATGACGGTCTTGTGGCCACGCAGTGCGAGGCCGGTACCAATGGCGGCGCTGGTGGTGGTCTTGCCCACACCCCCCTTGCCGGAAGTAACCACGATAATCTTGGCCAAGGTGTTTCACCCCTAAAATAATCGGGACACACGTCCCTGCAAAAATACAAATAAATGGCAACGGTAAGAAAAGTTGCACTAAAAATGCTGGCAAGTATCCGTTAAAGACGGGTGATGTTCAACACGTCGCCAGACAGGCTGACTTGCACGCCTGTGCCCCACAGCGGGTCGCGGCGCAGGTCCTCGCAGACCTTGTACTGGCCGGCGATGGAGACCATTTCGGCGGTCATCTGCTGACAGAAGATACGTGCCTTGGTATTGCCTTTGATGCCGGCCAGGGCGCGGCCGCGCATGGCGCCGTACACATGGATGTTGCCATCGGCCAGAAGTTCCGCCCCCGGGCTGACCGAAGCGGTCACCACCAGGTCGCCGCCCTGGGCGTAGATCTGCTGGCCGCCACGTACTGGCGCAGTGATGATGCGGGTCGGGCGCACCTCGGGTTCGAGGATTGGTGGCGGGACAGGGGCTGGCTCTGGCTTCTTCACCTCGGGTTCGGGCTCCAGCGGCCGCTCGCGCGCGCCGGATGGCGGCAGCACCGGCAGGTCGATGGCGATGGCGGCGGCGATGTCCTCGATGCGGTTGGCACGGATGGCCAGGGTACGCAGGCCGTGGTGGCGGCAGATCCGCATCAAGCCGGGCAGGTCGATTGCCCCCTCGTTGGCCGGCAGCTTGTCCAGCGCCAGCACCAGTGGCGTGTTGCTGAAGAAGTTCGGTGCCTGGGCGACTTTGGCCGCCAGTTGGCGGTCGAGGGCTTCAAGGTCATTGCGCGCCAATTCCAGCACTGTAATGGCGAGCATGCTGCCCTTGAGCTGGAACACGGAGGCGGTGTCGGGTGTGTGGTTTGGGCTCATGGTCTGCATAGACGGCTTGTTGCGAAAAAAGTGCCCTGACTTATAACGATAAGACCGGTTGCCCGCAACATGCGCTGATCCGTTGTAGAATGCGCGGCCTTTGTCTTTCCGGAAGCTTCAATGGAACGCCCGCGTTTTCGTCCCTATTTCCTTCACCCACGTTTCTGGGGCCTGTGGCTGGGCCTGGGCCTGCTGTGGCTGGTGGTCCAGTTGCCGTACCGGGTCTTGTTGAAAGTCGGTGCCGCGCTGGGAGCGGTGATGTACCGCTTTGCCGGTGAGCGGCGGCGCATTGCCGCGCGCAACCTGGAGCTGTGCTTCCCGGAGCTGTCGGTCGACGAACGGCAGCGCCTGCTCAAGGCCAACTTCGCCTCCACCGGTATCGCCTTCTTCGAAATGGCCATGAGCTGGTGGTGGCCCAAGGCCCGGTTGGCGCGCCTGGCCCATGTCGAGGGGCTGGAGCACCTGCAGGCCGCCCAGCAGGCGGGGCAGGGGGCCATTCTGATGGCGGTGCACTTCACCACCCTGGAGATCGGCGCCGCACTGCTGGGCCAGCAGCACACCATCGACGGCATGTACCGCGAGCACGGCAACCCGCTGTTCGACTTCATCCAGCGCAGCGGCCGCGAGCGGCATAACCTCGACTCGCTGGCAGTGGAGCGCGAGGACGTGCGCGGCATGCTAAAGCTGCTGCGTTCGGGCCGGGCGATCTGGTACGCACCCGACCAGGATTATGGCGCCAAGCAGAGCCTGTTCGTGCCGCTGTTCGGCATCCCGGCGGCGACGGTGACCGCTACCACCAAGTTTGCCCGGTTGGGCAAGGCGCAGGTGATTCCGTTCACCCAGAAGCGCCTGGAGGACGGCAGCGGCTATCGCCTGGTGATCCACCCGCCGCTGGCGGATTTCCCCGGGGAGAGCGAAGAGGCTGACTGCCTGCGAATCAACCAGTGGGTGGAAAGCGTGTTGCGCGAATGCCCCGAGCAGTACCTGTGGGCGCATCGCCGGTTCAAGTCGCGGCCCGAAGGGGAGCCGCGGCTGTATGACAAGAAGAAGCGCTGAATTTTGTTTTGCCTGTGCCGGCCCTTTCGCGGGTGAACCCGCTCCCACAGGTATTGCACAGCCTTCAAGGCCGGTGAAGAACCTGTAGGAGCGGGTTTACCCGCGAAAGGACCGGCACTGACAGCCCACCAACCCCAGGAAGGACTCCTATGGCCCCACCCCCGGTAACCGGTCTTATCCTTTCTGGCGGCGGCGCCCGCGCCGCCTACCAGGTGGGCGTGCTGGCCGGCATCGCCGAGCTGCTGCCCGCCGGCGCGCACAACCCGTTCCCGGTCATCGTCGGCACCTCCGCTGGCGCCATCAACGCCGTCACCCTGGCCAGCGGCGCCACCCATTTCAGCGATGCCGTACAACGGCTCACCGCCTTCTGGCAGAACTTCCGCAGCCACCTGGTCATCCGCAGTGACTGGCCCGGTGTGGTCCGCCAGGCCAGCCGCTTCGTCGCCCACAACCTGCTGGGCGTGGGTGGCCCGGCGCCAGTGGCGCTCCTGGACAGCAGCCCATTGCGCGGCTTGCTGCAGGCGCACCTGAACCTGGACGGCATCGCCCACTCCCTGGCCGCCGAGCAACTGCGCGCCGTCGCGGTGACCGCGTTTGGCTACGAGTCCGGCCAGGCGGTGACCTTCTACCAGGGCCGCGGCACCATCGAAGCCTGGTTGCGCCATCGCCGTATCGGCATGCCCACGCCATTGACCATCGATCATCTGCTGGCCAGTGCGGCCATCCCGTTGCTGTTCGCCCCGGTGCGGCTGGGTGATGAATATTTCGGCGATGGTGCGGTGCGCCAGTCGGCACCGATCAGCCCGGCCCTGCACCTGGGCGCCAGCCGGGTACTGGTGGTCGGGGTCAGTGGCAACCCGCAGCGGCCGGCGCCACCGTTGCCGACCCAGCGCGTGTTCAGCGGCCAGCAGCCGAGCCTGGCGCAGATCGGCGGGCACATGCTCAACAGTACGTTCATTGACAGCCTGGAAGACGACATCGAGCTGTTGCAGCGCCTCAACCACCTGAGCCACCTGTTGCCGGCGCACCTGGACGCCCGGCGCCTGGGCCTGGCGCCGATCGACGTGCTGGTGGTGGCGCCCAGCCAGCCGCTGGACGAGATTGCCGCGCGACATCGGCGCGAGTTGCCGGCGGCTTTGCGCATGTTCCTGCGTGGGCCGGGGGCGACGCGTACCAGCGGGGCGGGGGTGTTGAGCTATTTGCTGTTCGAGGCCAGTTACTGCAGCGAGCTGATAGAGCTGGGGCGAAAGGATGCCTTGGCCAAGAAGCGGGAGCTTTGTCAGTTCCTGGGGATTTGATGTTGCTTGTGCCGGCCTTTTCGCAGCACAAGGCTGCTCCTACAGGGTAGCGCGTCGCCTTGTAGGAGCAGCCTTGTGCTGCGAAGAGGCCTGGCCTGCCTACTCCGCTATCTGCAACTTGCGCGCCTGGGTATACACATACCGCACCTTCTCGTACTCGAACGGCGAGTTGAGCTGGCCATAGCGGAATTTGGTGCTGTAGCGCTTGTCCACCACGCGCAGCACGGAGATTTCCGGGTGGTCGCTGCTGGCTTCGGCCACGTTCAGGTAGTTGATCGCCTGTTCGCCTGCATAGTCCACCACCAGCCCGGTGGTATCGCGCAGGTTCGAAGGCCCCAGCACCGGCAGCATCAGGTACGGCCCGTCCGGTACGCCATAGAAGCCCAAGGTCTGGCCAAAGTCTTCACTTTGCCGCGGCAGGCCCATCTTGGTTGCCGGGTCCCAAAGCCCACCCACGCCGATGATGGTGTTGAACATCAGCCGCGCGGTGATCTCGGCCGAGCGCTTGGCCTTGAGCTGCAACACGCTGTTGAACAGGTTTGGCACGTCGCCCAGGTTGTTGAAGAAGTTGGTCACCCCGGTGCGCACGAAGCGCGGGGTGACGTACTGGTAGCCGCTTACCATCGGCAGCAGCACCCATTGGTCCAGACGGTAGTTGAAGTGATAGACGCGCCGGTTGATCGACTCCAGCGGGTCGTACACGTTCAGCGCTTGCAGGGTGGAGCGCTCGAACTCGCGCTGGTCCAGCCCCGGGTTGAATTTCAGTTCACGCAGCGGGTCGAGGAAACCATCGGTCTCGGGCGCCAGTGGCGCTTCGGTGACTTGCGGGTCGGCCTCGACCACGCTGGCCCGGGGGGCGGTTTCGGCAGCCAGGGCGTGGCCGGCGGCGAACAGGGCAGTGGCGAAGAGGAGTTTGTTAACCACGGAAGAACTCCAGCATGGCGTCACTGTTGACGCGGTAATTGAGGTTGCCGCAATGGCCGCCATGGGGGTAAAGGGTCAGACGCTCACCGAACACCTTGCGCAGGAAGCCGATGTCACCAGGGCCGAGGATGACGTCGTCGGCGTTGTGCATCACGGCGATCTTGTTGCTGCTGCTCAGGTAGTCTTCAAGTGCATACAGGCTGACCTGGTTGACCAGTTGCAGGATGCTGTTGCCGTCGGTCCGGGCGCGCCACATGGGGATGACCTGCTCGGTCATGTAGCAGTCGAAGTCGCACTGCAGGGCACGCTTGAAGAATGGCGTGAGGCTGCTGCCCTCGGTGATCGGGAACTTCGGCGGAATGATCAGGCCGCGGCGGTTGATCAGGTCGGAGGTAAAGGCAATGTCGGCCGCCGAGAAGCGGAACGAGGTGCCGATCAGCATGGCCATCTGCTCGTTGGACAGGTGCTGGCGCGACTGCTGGAAGTCGTACAGCAAGGCCTCATTGAGGTCGATGTAGCCCTTTTCCTGGAAGTAGCGGGTCAGCTTGGCCAACATCAGCTCGTAGAAGGTGGTGCTGCGGTCGATGCCCTTTACCTGGGTCTGCACCAGCTTGTCCAGATTGTTGATCGAGGTGTACAGGTTGACCGGCGGGTTCAGCAGCAGTACGCGCTTGAAGTTGAAGCTGCGGCGGGTTTCGTCCAGGTGGCTGACAAAGGCAGCGTCGAGTGCGCCCAGGCTGTAGCCGGTGAGGTAGAACTCGCTGATCGGCAGGCGCGGGTGCTGGGCACGCACGGCCTGCATCACCCGGTACATGTCTTCGGCATCCTCCTGGCTGACCCCTGGGGTGGCGAAGCGCGAGGCGGCGCTCATGAAGTCGTAACTGGTTGGCGACGACAGCTGCACCACGTGGAAGCCGGCCTGGTAGAACAGCTTCTTCAGGTATTCGTTGATGCTGCTGGTGTAGGGCGCACCGGTGCCGGCGATGATGAAGATCAGCGGCGCTTCGCGGTCCTGGCGGGCCAGACGGTACTTGAGCTTTTTCACCGCCCAGAAATTGTCCGGCAGAGTGAATTCACGGTCCGGGCGCAGGTTGAGGCTGTAGTCGGACTGGTTGATTTCATCATCTTCGGGCAGGGTGGGGCGCTGGTCCGGTGGCGTGGTGGCGATGGTTGCCTCGAACGGGTTGGTCAAGGGGAAACCATAGCTCGCGGCGTCGATATCCCGCGCCGAAGCGGCCACAGCCATGAGCAGGCCACCGAGCAAGGCAGCGAGGCGCAAAGATCGAAGCATGTAATCCCCCAAAAGAACGCAAGGTCGAGCAGTGTGCAGGCTAGGACCACAACGGGCCGGGCAAAGTTGCCAGGTGCGGTGGTCTTTGGTGTGCTTGTTATCTGCAACATAGCTGCAGGGATGTGATTTTGCCTTACAACTGGGCATAAGCGATCATGGATGCTTTCGATTACCGCTATTGGAGAGCTGGATGTCTCGTTCGCTGCCGGCTGCGCTGCTTGTGCTGTTTCTGGGGCTCTGGCTTGCTGCCAGTTATGGCGTGCGCTATGGGCTGATGGAGGACGGGCAGTGGGTGGGGCTGTGCACGGCGCCGGCGGCGTACTGGCAGTGTGAGGTGCGGTCTTTGCTGGGGTTGGGCATTCATCATCAGGTGATGGCCTGGAGCGGGCTGGGGCTGGCGCTGCTGGCGCAGGTCGTTGCCGGCCGTGGCGGCTGGTGGCTGGCGGTGGTGGCGTTGGTGTTCGCGGTGCCGGCACTGGTGCTGTATACCGCCAGCATTGCCGTGTTCGCGCTGGTGTTGGCGGGGTTGCGGTTGGTCAGGTTGCCGGATCAAGGCTGAAAGGGGCCGCTTTGCGGCCCATCGCAGGCAAGCCAGCTCCCACAGGGACCGCGCCGATTTCATAGGCAGCATAACTCCTGTGGGAGCTGGCTTGCCTGCGATGGAGCGCGAAGCGGTCCCAAGGATATCAGGCCGGGCGCAGCCGCAAGCTCCGCCACAAGGCCGCGGTCATCAGCACACTCACCCCGGCCCACCCCCAGGCCTGTTGGTTCTCCAACCCTTCCACAAACAACTGCGGCGCCACCCCGGCACCGACGATGAACGCCAGTAACGCCACCTCCGCACGCCGCGCCCGCACCGGCCACACTGCAAACACCAGCGCCGGCAACGCCAACGCCGCGCTGGGGAAGCTGCGGTAGCGTGGGTCGAACACCATCGCCAGCATGCTCACCGCCGCGGCAAAACCCGCCGCCAGCAACAGCCAGCCGGCCCGCGCCTGCAACCAGGCGTACAGGCGCTCGCGCCAGCCCGCGCGCCGTGCCAGGGCCAGTACGGCATGGGCCAGCACCAGCAGGTTCAGCCCCGCCAGCAGCACCGCCCACAGCCACTCCCCGGCAAAGCGCGCATGGGTGCGCATCAGCTCGCCCCAAAGCCCCAGGCAGCCTGCCCCAAACGCTGCCAGCAACGGCAGCAGCATGGCCGCCGCCGGGGTGGCCGGGCGCCCGGCAAGCATCAGCATCAGCACCATTAGCACAGCACTGGCCAGCAACCACTGCGGCCAGTAAGGCAGGTTGCTCACCGGTCCTTCGAGTATGCCCTTGTCCTGCCGGTCGGCATCGTAAAGCCCCCAGTAACCACCGACCGCCCCCTCATTGGCGCGCTTCCATGGCTGGTCGAACGCCTCGATCAGGTTGTAGTGCCAGCCGTTGCTTTCGGCCATGGCCACGAACCCGCGAATGAAGCGCGCCTCGTTGACCCGGCTGGGCTGTGCGGTTTCGCGCTGGCGGCCTTCGCTGGGCCAGCCGGTTTCACCGATCAGAATGTCCTTCGGCGCGAAGCGCGTGCCGAACACCCGGCGCACATCGGCGACGTGGGCCAGGGCTTCGTCGATGCCCCGCGGGTCGTCTTCCCAGTAAGGCAGCAAGTGGATAGTCAGGAAGTCCACCGCAGGCGCTACCTGCGGGTGCTGCAACCAGAATTCCCACACATCGGCGTAGGTTACCGGCACCTTGACCTGGCTTTTCACCCGGGCGATCAGCGTGGCCAAGTGTGCGCCGGTCACCTCCTTGCGTAGCAGCGTCTCGTTGCCGACGATCACCGCGCTGACCACGTCGGGGTTGGCATTGGCGGCGGCGATCAGTAGCTCGATTTCTTTCTCGGTGTCGGCCGGGTGGGCGTTGACCCAGGCACCCAGCATCACCTTCAGGCCATGCTTGCGTGCCAGCGCCGGGATTGCTTCAAGACCGGTCTGGGAATAGGTGCGGATGCACTGGAAACGCTCGGCCAGCAACGCCAGGTCGGCATCCATGCGGGCCGGGCGCAGGCGCAACGGCTGGTCGTAGGGCGACTGGTCCTTGTCGAACGGGGTATACGAGGCGCATTGCAGCTTGTGCGTCGGGCTGGCCGCATCCGGCAGTTGCACCGGCTTGCCAAGCCCGTACCAGAGCCCTCCGAGCCCGAGCAGGGCGAGCAGGCAGGCAAGCAGGTACAACGGCAGCAGCAGGCGGGTAGAACTGGGCATCGGGCGGTCCATCGTCAGGCGCAAAAGGGTAGATAGTAGCCCGGCGCCAAACTTTTGGCATGCAAGGATCGCGCAGGGCGGCATAGGCCGATGGCGCTAATGGCATAGTGCTGTCGCATATGGGGCGGATATAGGTCGTAGCTGGAGCAGGTCGACTATTGTTGCAGGACGATGATGCAAATTCCGAGACCTGACGAGGGGATGCTTTGATGGCTGCTAATACAAAAATGCGACGTTTCCTGGGTGTGGGCACCGCCATGGTACTGGCCATGAGTGCGGCACAGGCAATGGCCAAAGAAGTCAGCATTGGTTACGTGGATGGTTGGGCTGACAGCGTGGCGACCACCAACGTGGCTGCCGAAGTGATCAAGCAGAAGCTCGGCTACGACGTGAAGTTGCAGGCCGTGGCCACCGGGATCATGTGGCAGGGCGTGGCCACCGGCAAGCTCGATGCCATGTTGTCGGCCTGGTTGCCGGTGACCCATGGCGAGTACTGGGCCAAGAACAAGGACAACGTGGTCGACTACGGCCCGAACTTCAAGGACGCCAAGATTGGCCTGATCGTCCCTGAGTACGTCAAGGCGGTGAGCATCGCCGACCTCAAGACCGATGACACCTTCAAGCAGAAGATCGTCGGCATCGACGCCGGCTCCGGCGTAATGCTCAAGACCGACCAGGCCATCAAGGACTACGACCTGACCGGTTACAAGCTGCAGGCCAGCTCTGGCGCGGCGATGACAGCAGAACTGGGCCGTGCCTATGCCAAGCAGCAGTCGATTGCGGTGACCGGCTGGGTACCGCACTGGATGTTCGCCAAGTGGAAACTGAAGTTCCTCGAAGACCCGAAAGGCGTGTATGGCGCCGCGGAAACCGTGAACAGCATCGGCAGCAAGGAACTGGCGACCAAGGCCCCGGAAGTGGCGGAGTTCCTGAAGAAGTTCAACTGGCAGTCGAAGGACGAGATCGGCGAAGTGATGCTGGCTATCCAGGAAGGCGCCAAGCCTGAAGCGGCGGCCAAGGACTGGGTGGCCAAGCACCCTGATCGCGTGAAGGAGTGGACTGGCAAGTAACAACCCGTTCCGTTGTAGGAGCAGCCTTGTGCTGCGAAGAGGCCGGTGCAAGCTGCGAAGATTCGGGCAGCCTGTACCGGCCTCTTCGCAGCACGAGGCTGCTCCTACAGGGATATGTGCAAGCTGTTTTGTTGCGTGATCCGTAAAACACCGTTGCATCTAAGACTAAGGTCGTCTGGTTGGCGTCCGATAGCCGCATAAAGTAAGGGTCGTGGGTTCCACCCCTATCTGTGCTGCTAGGACAAAAACAATGAACGACAGCATTTACCTCTCGATACAAAACAGCCCCCGCTTCAAGGAGCTGGTCACCAAACGCGAACGGTTCGCCTGGATTCTCTCGGCGATCATGCTCGGCCTGTACTGCGCCTTCATCCTCCTGATCGCCTACGGTCCTCAGATCCTGGGCACCAAGCTCAGCCCTGAGTCGTCGATTACCTGGGGCATCCCCCTGGGCGTCGGCCTGATCGTCTCGGCATTCGTCCTGACCGCCATCTACGTACGCCGCGCCAACGGCGAATTCGATGAGCTGAACAAGGCCATCCTGAAGGAGGCGCAACAATGATTCGCCACGCCAAAGCCCTGGCCGTACTGGCCTGCGGAGCCTTCGCACCCGCCGTGTGGGCCGCCGATGCCCTGACCGGCGAGGTGCAGAAGCAACCGCTGAACGTCTCCGCGATCGCCATGTTCGTGGCCTTCGTCGCCTTCACCCTCGGTATCACCTACTGGGCCTCCAAGCGCAACAAGTCGGCGTCGGACTACTACGCCGCCGGGGGCAAGATCACCGGCTTCCAGAACGGCCTGGCGATTGCCGGTGACTACATGTCGGCCGCCTCGTTCCTGGGTATTTCCGCACTCGTGTTCACCTCTGGCTACGACGGCCTGATCTATTCGATCGGCTTCCTGGTCGGCTGGCCGATCATCCTCTTCCTGATCGCCGAACGCCTGCGCAACCTGGGCAAGTACACCTTCGCCGACGTGGCCTCGTACCGCCTCGGGCAGAAGGAGATCCGCACCCTGTCGGCCTCCGGTTCGCTGGTGGTGGTGGCGTTCTACCTGATCGCGCAGATGGTCGGTGCCGGCAAGCTGATCGAGCTGCTGTTCGGCCTGGACTACCATGTGGCGGTGATCCTGGTGGGTATCCTGATGTGCCTGTACGTGCTGTTTGGCGGCATGCTGGCCACCACCTGGGTACAGATCATCAAGGCCGTGTTGCTGCTGTCCGGTGCCAGCTTCATGGCGCTGATGGTGATGAAGCACGTGGGCTTCGACTTCAACACCCTGTTCTCCGAGGCAATCAAGGTGCACGCCAAGGGCGAGGCGATCATGAGCCCGGGCGGCCTGGTCAAGGACCCGATCTCGGCATTCTCGCTGGGCCTGGCGCTGATGTTCGGTACCGCCGGCCTGCCGCACATCCTGATGCGCTTCTTTACCGTCAGTGACGCCAAGGAAGCGCGCAAGAGCGTGCTGTACGCCACCGGCTTCATCGGCTACTTCTACATCCTCACCTTCATTATCGGCTTTGGCGCCATCCTGCTGGTCAGCACCAACCCGGACTTCAAGGACGCCGCTGGCGCCCTGCTGGGTGGCAACAACATGGCAGCGGTGCACCTGGCCAACGCCGTGGGTGGCAGCGTGTTCCTCGGCTTCATCTCGGCTGTTGCCTTCGCCACCATCCTGGCGGTGGTCGCCGGCCTGACCCTGGCCGGTGCCTCAGCAGTGTCCCATGACCTGTACGCCAGTGTATGGCGCAAGGGCAAGGCCAACGACAAGGACGAGATCCGCGTGTCGAAGATCACCACCGTCGCCCTGGGCGTACTGGCGATCGGCCTGGGTATCCTGTTCGAGAAGCAGAACATCGCCTTCATGGTCGGCTTGGCGTTCTCCATCGCGGCCAGCTGCAACTTCCCGGTACTGCTGCTCTCGATGTACTGGAAGAAGCTGACCACCCGCGGTGCGATGATCGGCGGCTGGCTGGGCCTGGTGAGCGCGGTGACGCTGATGATCCTCGGCCCGACCATCTGGGTGCAGATCCTCGGCCACGAGAAGCCGATCTACCCGTACGAGTACCCGGCGCTGTTCTCGATGCTGATCGCCTTCGTCGGTATCTGGTTCTTCTCGGTCACCGACAAGTCCAAGGCTGCCGAAGACGAACGTGCGCTGTTCTTCCCGCAGTTCGTGCGTTCGCAGACTGGCCTGGGCGCTTCGGGTGCTGTTTCGCACTGATCCTTCCGGCAATGAAAAACCGCGCTTCGGCGCGGTTTTTTTGTGTTTTCGCCGCTAGATCATGCCTAGCAGCAACAAAACCAGCAGAACTACCAGCACCACGCCGATGATGCCGGACGGGCCATAGCCCCAGCTGCGCGAGTGCGGGAAGACCGGTAAGCCACCAATCAGCAGAAGGATCAGGATGATGATGAGAATCGTTGTCATGACGGAGTCCTTGCGTGGTTGAGGGTCAAGGGCCTCGGACTGCTGGCCTCTTGTAAATAAGGACTGGTGGTGAGTGTCAAAGATTCCATTTGTGTAGGGCTTGTACCGGCCTCTTCGCAGCACAAGGCTGCTCCTACAGGTGTGTGCGGTCCCTGCAGGAGCAGCCGGTGCAGGCTAACCACACAGTCATGCCCGTCCATTCACTACCCTGATGAACCCTGCCTGCCCACCAGGCCTTGATTAGACTGGTTGCACAACTCATCAGAACAAGGCCAGTCACCATGCAAAACCGCATCATGATTACCGGCGCCGGGTCCGGCCTCGGTCGCGAGATCGCCCTGCGCTGGGCGCGTGAGGGCTGGCGCCTGGCGCTGGCCGATGTCAACGAAGCCGGCCTGCGCGAAACCCTGGAGCTGGCCCGCGCAGCTGGCGGCGAAGGCTTTGCCCAGCGTTGCGACGTGCGCGACTACAGCCAGCTCACCGCCCTGGCCCAGGCCTGCAGCGAGCAGTTCGGTGGTATCGATGTGATCGTCAACAACGCCGGCGTTGCTTCGGGCGGGTTCTTCGCCGAACTGTCGCTGGAGGACTGGGACTGGCAGATCGCAGTCAACCTGATGGGCGTGGTCAAGGGCTGCAAGGCCTTTCTGCCGCTGCTGGAGTGCAGCAAGGGGCGGATCATCAACATCGCCTCGATGGCTGCGCTGATGCAGGGGCCGGGCATGAGCAACTACAACGTGGCCAAGGCCGGCGTACTGGCCCTGTCGGAAAGCCTGCTGGTCGAGCTACGCGAACTGGAAGTCGCGGTGCACGTGGTGTGCCCGTCTTTCTTCCAGACCAACCTGCTGGACTCGTTCCGCGGGCCGAACCCGGCGATGAAAGCCCAGGTCGGCAAGCTGCTTGAAGGCTCGCCGATCAATGCGGCGGACATCGCCGAATACATCCACCGGCAGGTTGCCGCTGGTGAGTTCCTGATCCTGCCCCATGAAGCCGGGCGCCAAGCCTGGCAACTGAAGCGTCAGGCACCTGAGCGGCTGTATGACGAGATGGCTGAGATGGCGGTGAAAATGCGGGCCAAGGCTCGGTCGCGATGATACGTCTGTAAGGAAAGTTACCGGCAGATGTAGGGTGCTTCTGAATCACGGTAGAACTATTGAGTAGCCCTATGCCGTCAAGGCAGGCTCCGGTTTTCCCTTTCGCTGGAGGAACGGAGCATGCTGGTAATAGGGCGCGAAGTGGGAGAGATCATCGTGATTGGTGATGACATTCGGATCATGGTCGTGGAAACGCGGGACGGGATGGTGCGCTTTGGCGTGGATGCACCGCGGCAGGTACCGGTGCATCGGGCCGAGGTGTACAAGCGTATCAAGGAAGGGCAGCAGGCCAAAGCCCGCAGGGTTTGATGTTGCCTGTGCCGGCCTCTTCGCGGGCTCGCCCGCTCCCACGGGTACTGCACCGCCCTCAAGACTTGTGAAATTCCTGTGGGAGCGGGCGAGCCCGCGAAGAGGTCAGACCTGTTAGTCGAGCAGCTCGCGGGGCACATCATGCTTGGCCAGCAACTGGCACTGCTGGCTTTCCGGGTCGAACAGGATGAACGCCTGGCCCTTGGCCAATGCCTGGCGCACCCGCAGCACGCGGGTTTCCAGCGGGGTGTCGTCGCCGTTGTCGGTACCGTCGCGGGTGACGAAGTCCTCGATCAGGCGGGTCAGGGTTTCGGCTTGCAGTTGGTCGTAAGGGATCAGCATGGTGGCGTTGCCTAGGGTGTTGGTGGGGGCATGCTACGCGAAACATTCGAGATTTTGGGGCTGCAACGCAGCCCCAGGGCCTCAAGCCTTGTTGCCAACCAGGCTATCCACCGCCGGCACCCGCGTATCGCTCTCCATCTGTGCATCATGTTCCAGCTGGTGGCTGAAGCGCTCCAACGACGCATTGGCCGGCTGCGAATCACTGGCAAACACCGGCGGGCTCAGCAGGTACGCCGACAACAAGCGGCTCAACGCCGCCAGGCTGTCGATGTGTGTTCGCTCGTAGCCATGGGTGGCATCGCAACCAAAGGCTACCAGCGCGGTACGAATATCGTGCCCCGCCGTCACTGCCGAATGGGCATCGCTGAAGTAGTAGCGGAACAGATCGCGCCGCACCGGCAGGTCGTGGTCGCCGGCCAGTTTCAGCAGGTGCCGGGACAGGTGGTAGTCGTAAGGCCCCGACGAGTCCTGCATGGCCACGCTCACTGCATGTTCGCTGGAGGCCTGCCCGGGCGCCACCGGGGCGATGTCGATGCCGACGAACTCGCTGACGTCCCAGGGCAGGGCGCCAGCCGCTCCCGAGCCGGTCTCTTCGGTGATGGTGAACAGCGGGTGGCAGTCGATCAACGGTTGGCGGCCGCTTTCCACCACGGCTTTCAGCGCCGCCAGCAGCGCTGCCACGCCGGCCTTGTCGTCCAGGTGGCGGGCGCTGATGTGGCCGCTTTCGGTGAATTCGGGCAGCGGGTCGAAGGCAACGAAATCACCGATGCCTATACCCAGCGCCTCGCAGTCGGCGCGGGTGGCGCAGTAGGCGTCCAGGCGTACCTCAACGTGCTCCCAGCTGACCGGCATCTGGTCGATGGCGGTGTTGAAAGCATGCCCGCTGGCCATCAGCGGCAGCACGCTGCCCCGGTACACGCCGGTGTCGGTGAATACGCTGACCCGGCTGCCTTCGGCGAAGCGGCTGGACCAGCAACCGACTGGCGCCAGGGCCAGGCGGCCGTTGTCCTGCAACTGGCGCACGCTGGCGCCGATGGTGTCCAGGTGAGCGGACACGGCGCGGTCGGGTGAGGTCTGGCGGCCCTTGAGTGTGGCGCGGATGGTGCCGCGGCGGGTCAGCTCGAAAGGGATGCCCAGTTCGTCCAGGCGTTCGGCCACGTAGCGCACAATGGTGTCGGTGAAACCGGTGGGGCTGGGGATGGCGAGCATCTCCAACAGCACGCGCTTGAGGTAGTCGAGATCAGGTTCGGGATGTCGGTCGGACATGGTTGGGGACTCCTTTACTCCTGTGCCGGCCTCTTCGCGGGCACGCCCGCTCCCACAGTGCCCCCACAGAGCCGGAGTGCAGCACCGTACCTGTGGGAGCGGGTTTACCCGCGAAGAGGCCAGCAGCGGTTACGCCAAAGGCCGGCTATGCGGAAACAGCAGATCGATAAAACGCTCGGCGGTCGGTTGCGGTTCATGGTTGGCCAAGCCGGCACGCTCGTTGGCCTCGATGATCACGTACTCCGGTTGCCCGGCATCACGCACCATGAAGTCCAGCCCCACCACCGGGATCTCCAGCGCCCGTGCAGCGCGCACGGCGGCGTCGGCCAGCACCGGGTGCAGGCGATCGGTCACGTCTTCCAGGGTGCCGCCGGTGTGCAGGTTGGCGGTGCGTCGCACGGCCAGGCGCTGGCCGGCGGGCAACACGTCGTCGTAGCCAAAGCCCGCCGCGCGCAGGGTGCGCTCGGTTTCGTCGTCCAGTGGAATGCGGCTTTCGCCACCGGTTGCGGCCTGGCGCCGACGGCTCTGGGCATCGATCAGCTCGCGGATGCTGTGCTTGCCATCGCCCAGCACTTGCGCTGGGTGGCGGATGGCTGCCGCCACCACTTCATAGCCGATCACCACGATGCGCAGGTCATGCCCGGCATGGAAGCTTTCCAGCAACACGCGGCTGTCGAACTGGCGGGCATGCGCCACGGCGTGGGTGATGTCGTCGATGCAGGTGAGGTTCACCGCCACGCCCTGGCCTTGCTCGCCATCGACCGGCTTGACCACCACCGCGCCATGCTCTTCGAGAAACGCCAGGTTGTCGTCGGCATTGCCGGCCAGCTGCTGCGCCGGCACCTGCAGCCCGGCATTGTGCAAGGCATGTTGGGTAAGGCGCTTGTCCTGGCACAGGGTCATGGTCACGGCGCTGGTCAGGTCGCTGAGCGATTCACGGCAGCGAATGCGGCGCCCGCCCAGGCTGAGGGTGAACAGGCCGCCGGCGGCATCGTCGACTTGTACCTCGATGCCTCGACGCAGCGCTTCGTCGACGATGATGCGTGCGTAGGGGTTGAGGTCGGCTTGAGGCCCCGGCCCCAGAAACAGCTGTTCGTTGATGCCGTTCTTGCGCTTGACCGCGAAGGTCGGCAGGTTGCGAAAACCCAGCTTCTGGTAAAGGCGCTTGGCCTGGCGGTTGTCGTGCAGCACCGACAGGTCCAGGTAGGCCAGGCCGCGGCTCATGAAGTGTTCGATCAGGTGGCGCACCAGCACCTCGCCCACGCCAGGGCGGGTGCAGTGCGGGTCTACCGCCAGGCACCAGAGGCTGCTGCCGTGCTCGGGGTCGTCGAACGCCTTGGCGTGGTTCAGGCCCATGACGCTGCCGATCACCGCGCCGCTGTCTTCGTCCTCGGCCAGCCAGTACGCCGGGCCGCCCAGGTGCAGTGGCGTAAGCAGCTCGGCGTCCACCGGCAACATGCCGCGCGCCTGGTACAGGGTGTTTATCGCCTGCCAGTCGCCCGGGTTCTGCGCCCGGCGCACACGAAAGCCGCGGAACACCCGCTGCGCCGGGCGGTAGTCGGTGAACCACAGGCGCAGGGTGTCGGACGGGTCGAGGAACAGTTGCTGCGGGGCCTGGGCCAGCAGCTGCTGCGGCGCGGCCACGTACAGGGCGATATCGCGCTCGCCGGGGCGTTCTTCCAGCAGGTCGGCGGCCAGGTCGGCCGGGTTGGGGTAGGTGTGGCCGATCAGCAGCCGGCCCCAACCGCAATGTACGGCGCGCGGCTGGTCGTGGGGCTGGCTGCCGTCGCCGGCCAGGCGCGCCTGCAGGCGCTCGTAGGACGGCGCCTGGCCGCGCAGCAGGCGCTGACCGTAAGCGATTTCATGGGCTTTCATCGGTCAGATTCCTTGTTCGCTCAGCCACAGGTTCAGCGCCGCCAGCTGCCACAGCTTGGAGCCGCGTAGCGGTGTCAGCTGGCCGTGCGGGTTGCTCAGCAGGCGGTCGAGCATGGCTGGGTTGAACAGCCCGCGGTCCTGGCTGGGGTCGGTCAGCAGTTCACGTACCCAGCCGAGGGTGGCGCCTTCCAGATGCTTCAGGCCCGGCACCGGGAAGTAGCCCTTCTTGCGGTCGATCACCTCGTGCGGGATCACCCGCCGCGCCGCCTGCTTGAGCACCTGCTTGCCGCCGTCGGGCAGCTTGAAGCGTGCCGGAATGCGTGCCGAAAGCTCCACCAGCCGGTAGTCGAGGAATGGCGTGCGCGCCTCCAGGCCCCAGGCCATGGTCATGTTGTCGACCCGTTTGACCGGGTCGTCGACCAGCATCACCGTGCTGTCCAGGCGCAGCGCCTTGTCTACCGCATCGGGGGCGCCAGGGCGGGCGAAGTGTTCACGGACAAAGTCGCCCGCTGCGTCGCTTTCCAGCAGCCAGGGTGCCTGCACGGTGTCGCGGTACTCGGCGTGGCTGCGATCGAAGAAGGCTTCGCGGTAGGCGGCAAAGGCATCCTCTGCGCCGTCCACCTGCGGGTACCAGTGGTAGCCGGCGAACAGCTCGTCGGCGCCCTGGCCGCTTTGCACCCCCTTGCAGTGCCTGGCCACTTCACGCGACAGCAGGTAGAAGGCGATGCAGTCATGGCTGACCATGGGTTCGCTCATGGCGCGGAAGGCGGCTGGCAACTGGTCGATGATTTCGTGCTCGGCAATGCGCAGCTGGTGGTGACGGGTGCCGTAGTGCTTGGCGATCAGGTCGGAGTACTGGAACTCGTCGCCGCGTTCGCCACCGGCATCCTCGAAACCGATGGAGAAGGTCGACAGGTCATCCACGCCCACTTCGCGCAGCAGGCCGACCAGCAGGCTGGAATCGACCCCGCCAGACAGCAGTACACCTACGTCCACTGCTGCCCGTTGGCGAATGGCCACGGCGTCGCGGGTGGCGTCGAGCACGCGGGTGGTCCAGCCTTCCAGGTCCAGCTCACGTTCATCGGGGTTGGCGCCGTAGTGCAGCTGCCACCAGGTCTGGCGTTCCACTTCGCCATGGCGGTCGATGCGCATCCAGGTACCGGGTTCCAGCTTTTGCACGTTGGCCAGCAGGGTGCGTGGCGCCGGCACCACGGCGTGGAAATTCAGGTAGTGGTTGAGTGCCACCGGGTCGAGCATCGGGTCGATGTCACCACCCTTGAGCAGCGCTGGCAGGGTCGAGGCGAAGCGCAGGCGCTCGCCGTTGCGCGACAGGTACAAGGGCTTTACGCCCAGGCGGTCGCGGGCGAGGAACAGGCGCTGGTTGTCGCGTTCCCAGATCGCCAGGGCGAACATGCCATTGAGCTTGGGCAGCAGGGCCGCGCCCCAGGCGTGGTAGCCCTTCAGCAACACCTCGGTGTCGCCGTCGGACCAGAAGCTGTAGCCCAGGGCCTGCAGCTCCTGGCGCAGTTCGGGGAAGTTGTAGATGGCGCCGTTGAAGGCCAGCGACAGGCCCAGGGTGTTGTCCACCATCGGCTGGGCAGAGCCGTCGGACAGGTCCATGATTTTCAGGCGCCGGTGGCCGAGGGCGATGGGGCCTTGGCTATGGAAGCCCCAGGCATCCGGGCCGCGGGGCGCCAGGTGGTGGGTTATGCGCTCTACCGCAGCCAGGTCGGCTGGGCGAGGGGCTTGGTCGATGGGTGTAAAACGCAACTCTCCTGCTAATCCGCACATAGGTCCTTACCGGTTTTTCCGTTGGGGAGGGGGTGCCCCGGATTAGGGCACCTTAAGGAACTGACCCATGTGGTTAGCGAGAGTTTTAGATCGATCTGTTATATGAGGTGGCGTTGGCAGGTGCCTGTCTTGGGTGTTGTGGTGTTGCGGACATCGAGCGCCGCGCGGGCGGCGCTTCGCAGCACAAGGCTGCTCCTACATCTGTTTCGGGCCAGTAACGCCTGTACCAATGCGCGCGCGACCGCCTTGTTTGTCCGACACGATATCGGGGTGAGCGCAAAGGGGCCGCGTGCTTGTATCGCAGGAATGACTGGCCCGAAACAGATGTAGGAGCAGCCTTGTGCTGCGAAGCGCCGCCCGCGCGGCGCTCGACCTCACAGGCGCAACCAATTCAACGGCATGCACCCGATGCAATCACTTCCCGCGGATCAATTTACGCAACCCAAACCGATTCGGGTGGCACGCCTCCGCCACCGCCCGTGGCAACGGCAGCGGTTCACCGCACACCCACGCCGCCACCAGTTCGCCGCTCAACGGCGCCGTGATCAACCCGCGCGAGCCGTGCCCGCTGTTCACATACAACCCATCCAGCCAGGGGCAGGCCACGTCCGGCACCTGCCGCGCATCCCGGCCCAGCACTGCATAGGCCTGGGCGAACGCCTGCGCATCCGCCACCGGCCCGACGATCGGCAGGTAATCCGGGCTGGTGCAACGGAACGCTGCACGTCCCTGCAATTGCCCGGGGTCCAGTTCGGCGGTGCCCAGGCGCTGGGCCAGATCGACCGAAATCTCGTCCAGCAATGCCAGGTTGCCCTGATGCTCGGCTACCGTCGGCGCCAGGTCTGTGCTGTGGAAGTCGAAGCTCGCGCCCAAGGTGTGTTCATCCCCGCGCGGCGGCGCTACATAGCCTTCCGCACACACCACGGTGCGCAGCGCGCGGCTGCTGGGGGTGGCCGGCAGGCGGGTGATCTGCCCGCGGATGCGCTTGAGCGGCAGCTGCGCGCATGGTTCGAAGCGCAGTACGTCGGCGGCACCGGCCAGCACCACCACCGGCGCGCTGGCCAGCAAACGTTCGCCAGCCCAGGCTTGCCACTGCCCGTCGACCTTGCGCAGCTCGAGCACCTCCTGGTGCGTCAGTAGGCGAATACCCGGGTGCTGCAACTGCTGCTGGCACAGCGCCGGCGGGTGCACCCAGCCACCTTCGGGATAGAACAGCCCGCCAGCCGGCAAGGCCACACCTGCGATGGCTTCGGCTTCTGCACGTTCCAGCGAGTGCAGCAGGCCATGTTCGAAGGCCCCAGCCAGTTTGCCCTGGCGTTCGGCTTCCTTGCTGTCGAAGGCCAGTTGCAGCACGCCGCAGGCATCCCAGTCGTGGCCACGTTGCAGGCGCTGCAACTGGCGCCGGGTGTAACCGAAACCGGCCAGGATCATCTGCGACAACGCCGTGCCATGGGCGGACAACTTGAGGTACAGGACCCCTTGCGGGTTACCCGAAGCTTCCCGAGCCGGCGTGTCGTGGCGTTCCAGCACGGTAACCTGCCAGCCACGCCGTGCCAGGCTGGCGGCGGTGGTGCTGCCGGCGAGCCCGGCGCCTATCACCAGCGCTTCACGCGGCCCCGCAACGGCAGCCGGGCGCGCATACCATGGCGCACCGGGGCTGGGCACAGGGCCGACATAGGCGCCGCTCATCACTTCCCATTTCTTGCCGATGCCCGGCACCTTCTTCATGGCGAAGCCGGCATCGACCAGGCTGCGGCGTACCCAGCCGGTGGTGGTGAAGGTGCCTAGCACCGTGCCCGGGTGTGACAGCCGTGCCAGTTGCGCGAACAGCTCCGGGGTCCACATGTCGGGGTTCTTGGCCGGCGCGAAGCCGTCGAGGAACCACACATCGATCTGCGCATCGAGTTGCGGCAGCTGCTCCAGTACGTCGCCTATCAGCAGGGTGAGGGTGACCCGGCCGTTGTCGAAGGTGAACTGCTGGAAGCCAGGGTGCACCGCCACGTACTGCTCCAGCAGGGGCTGGCTGTAGGCCGCCAGTTCCGGCCACAGGCGTATGGCACGGGCCAGGTCGTCGCGACCGAGGGGGTATTTTTCGACGCTGACGAAATGCAGGCGGGCCTCGGCATGGGCGTGCTGCTCGAACAGTTGCCAGGCGCAGTAGAAATTCATGCCGGTGCCGAACCCGGTTTCGCCGATCACCACGCAGGCGTGCGGGGTGAGGTTGGCAAAGCGCTCGGCCAGACGGGTTTGCCCGAGAAACACGTGCCTGGTTTCTTCGATGCCTTCGTTGACTGCGAAATAGACGTCGTCGTATTGCCGCGAATGGGGGCGGCCCTGGTCGTCCCAGTCGATCTGGGCGTGCTGGAGGAGGGTGGACATGGTTGGCTCGGTTGCAGCGGATGGGCGGATTTTATGCCATCTGAGGATTTTGCGCTGGCTGTGCCGGCCCTATCGCCGGCAAGCCAGCTCCCACAGGTACTGCACAAGCCTTCAAATCCGCTAGTCTTGCTTATCCATTGAAGGAGCCAGTGCATGTTCGAATCCGCAGAAATCGGCCACAGCATCGACAAGGAGGCTTACGACGCCGAGGTACCCGCTTTGCGCGAGGCCCTGCTCGAAGCCCAGTACGAACTCAAGCAGCAGGCGCGCTTCCCGGTGATCGTGCTGATCAACGGTATCGAAGGCGCCGGCAAGGGCGAGACGGTCAAACTGCTGAACGAGTGGATGGACCCGCGCATGATCGATGTGCTCACCTTCGACCAGCAGACCGACGAAGAGCTGGCCCGCCCGCCGGCCTGGCGCTACTGGCGGGCCCTGCCACCCAAGGGGCGGATGGGCGTGTTCTTCGGCAACTGGTACAGCCAGATGCTGCAGGGGCGGGTGCACGGGGTGTTCAAGGATGCCGTGCTCGACCAGGCCATCACCGGCGCCGAACGCCTGGAAGAGATGCTGTGCGACGAAGGTGCGTTGATCATCAAGTTCTGGTTCCACCTGTCCAAGAAGCAGATGAAGGCGCGGCTGAAATCGCTCAAGGACGACCCGCTGCACAGCTGGAAGATCAGCCCGCTGGACTGGCAGCAGTCGGAAACCTACGACCGTTTCGTGCGCTTTGGTGAGCGCGTGCTGCGCCGCACCAGCCGCGACTACGCGCCGTGGCATGTCATCGAGGGCGTCGACCCGAACTACCGCAGCCTGGCGGTAGGGCGCATCCTGCTGGAAAGCCTGCAGGCGGCACTGGACAACAACCCCAAAGGCAAGCACCAGGGCAACGTCGCCCCGCTGGGCCGCAGCATCGACCAGCGCAGCCTGCTCGGCGCGCTGGACATGACCCTGCGCCTGGACAAGTCCGACTACCAGGAGCAACTGGTCACCGAGCAGGCCCGCCTGGCCGGCCTGCTGCGCCACAAGCACATGCGCCGGCATGCCCTTGTGGCGGTGTTCGAAGGCAACGACGCTGCCGGCAAGGGCGGTGCCATCCGCCGCGTGGCCGCCGCGCTGGACCCGCGCCAGTACCGCATCGTGCCGATTGCTGCGCCCACTGAAGAAGAACGCGCGCAGCCATACCTGTGGCGGTTCTGGCGGCACATTCCGGCGCGTGGCAAGTTCACCATCTTCGACCGTTCCTGGTATGGCCGGGTGCTGGTGGAGCGTGTGGAAGGCTTCTGCAGCCCGGCGGACTGGATGCGTGCCTACAGCGAGATCAACGATTTCGAGGAACAGCTGGTGAATGCCGGCACGGTGTTGGTCAAGTTCTGGCTGGCGATCGACCAGCAGACCCAGCTGGAGCGTTTCGAAGAGCGCGAGCAGATCCCGTTCAAGCGTTACAAGATCACCGAGGATGACTGGCGCAACCGCGACAAATGGGACGACTATGTCCAGGCGGTGGGCGACATGGTCGACCGCACCAGCACCGAAATTGCGCCGTGGACGCTGGTGGAGGCCAACGACAAGCGCTGGGCGCGGGTGAAGGTGTTGCGCACCATCAACCAGGCGCTTGAGGCGGCGTTTGCCAGGGACAAGAAATAATCGAAGTTCCTGTTTGCCTGTTCTGGCCTCTTCGCGGGTGAACCCGCTCCCACAGAAATACCACAGGGCTGAATCTTGTGTGATCCTTGTGGGAGCGGGTTTACCCGCGAAGAGGCCAGAACAGGCAGCACAACTGCCAAGCCATGCCGCAGAAGAATGACCTGATGAATTCTTTTCCCGGCACCCACCACCGTCCCCGCCCTCCAAGCCCGTAGAATTCAACCACCCCCACCACGGGCTCGATCGAGGATTCTATGCACACCATTACCGGCCGCTGGGGCTATGGCCTTTTCCTGGCACTTTTGACGGCGTTGCTCTGGGGCATCCTGCCGATCAAGCTCAAGCAGGTGCTGCAAGTGGTCGACCCGGTCACCGTCACCTGGTACCGCCTGCTGGTCTCCGGCGGCCTGCTGTTCGCCTGGCTGGCCGCCAAGCGCAGGCTGCCTTCCTTCAGCAAGCTGACGCCCACGCGCAAAGGCCTGGTGGTAGTGGCCGTGCTTGGCCTGATGGGCAACTACGTGCTGTACCTGATTGGCCTGAACCTGCTCAGCCCGGGCACCGCGCAACTGGTCGTGCAGATCGGCCCGGTGCTGTTGCTGGTGGCCAGCGTGTTCGTGTTTCGCGAGCGCTTCAGCCTGGGGCAGGGCGTGGGTCTGCTGATCCTGCTGGCGGGGTTCGGGCTGTTTTTCAACCAGCGCCTGGAAGAGCTGCTGACCTCGCTCGGCACCTATACCACCGGCGTGCTGACCATCCTGCTGGCCACCAGCGTCTGGGTGTTCTATGCGCTCAGCCAGAAGCAGTTGCTGACGGTGTGGCATTCGCAGCAGGTAATGATGGTGATCTACCTCAGTTGCGCCGCGCTGCTGACACCCTGGGTCCACCCGTTGGAGGCGTTGCAGCTGACCCCGGTGCAAGGCTGGCTGTTGCTGGCCTGTTGCCTGAACACCCTGGTGGCCTATGGCGCGTTCGCCGAGGCGCTGGCGCACTGGGAGGCGTCGCGGGTGAGTGCCACGCTGGCGCTGACCCCGCTGGTGACCTTTGTCGCGGTGGCACTGGCGGCCTTGGTCTGGCCTGATTATGTGCACGCCGAGGACATCAATGCCCTGGGCTATGTGGGGGCGGTGACCGTGGTGCTGGGCTCGGCGCTGGTGGCGCTGGGGCCTTCGCTGGTGGCCGGGTGGCGCGCCCGCAGGGCGCGGTTGGCCCAGGCTCAATGATCGCCTGTACCGGCCTCTTCGCGGGTGAACCCGCTCCCACAGGGATCCCACAATATTCAGCCTTGTGGTAATCCTGTGGGAGCGGGTTCACCCGCGAAAGGGCCGGTAAAGGCAGTGCACGACTCAGCCCTTCCCCCCCGGAGCCAGCATGTTCTCCGGCCTCACCCACTGGTCGAACTGCTCATTGGTCAGGTACTTCAACTCCAGTGCCGCCTCGCGCAAGGTCTTGCCTTCGCCATAGGCCTTCTTGGCAATTTCCGCTGCCTTGTCATAGCCAATATGCGGGTTCAACGCCGTCACCAGCATCAGCCCCCGTTCCAGGTGCGCCGCCATCTGCTCGGCATCCGGCTCGATGCCCGCCACGCAGTGCTGCTGGAAGTTGCGGCAGCCATCAGCCAGCAATTCGATCGACTGCAGCAGGTTGTGGATGATCACCGGCTTGAACACGTTCAGTTGCAAATGCCCCTGGCTGGCGGCAAAGCCGATCGCCGCGTCGTTGCCCAGCACCTGACAGGCCAGCATCGACAGCGCCTCGCACTGGGTAGGGTTGACCTTGCCTGGCATGATCGAGCTGCCCGGCTCGTTGGCCGGCAGGCGTACCTCGGCCAACCCGGCGCGCGGGCCGGAACCCAGCAGGCGCAGGTCATTGGCGATTTTCATCAGGGCCACGGCCAGGGTCTTCAGGGCGCCGGCCAGGCTGGTCAGCGGTTCGTGGCCGGCGAGGGCAGCGAACTTGTTCGGCGCGGTGACGAACGGCAGGCCGGACAGCGCCGCCAGTTCGGCGGCAATGGCTTCGGCAAAACCGTGCGGGGCGTTGAGCCCGGTGCCCACGGCAGTGCCGCCCTGAGCCAGCTCGCACACTGCCGGCAGGGTGGCGCGGATGGCACGCTGGGCGTAGTCGAGCTGCGCGACGAAGGCCGAGACCTCCTGGCCGAAGGTGATCGGCGTGGCGTCCATCATGTGCGTGCGGCCGGTCTTTACCAGCTTGTGGTGGCGTGCCGACAGCTCGGCCAGCCCCGAGGACAGCTCGGCGATGGCCGGCAGCAGCTTGTCGTGCACCGCCTGCGCCGCAGCGATGTGCATGGCGGTGGGGAAGCAGTCGTTGGAGCTCTGCGAGCGGTTGACGTGGTCGTTGGGGTGTACGGGCGCCTTGCCGCCACGGCCTTTGCCGGCCAGTTCATTGGCCCGCCCGGCGATCACTTCGTTGACGTTCATGTTGCTCTGGGTGCCGCTGCCGGTCTGCCAGACCACCAGCGGGAACTGGTCGTCATGCTCGCCGCCCAGCACTTCGTCGGCGGCCTGTTCGATCAGCCGGGCGATGTCGGCCGGCAAGTCGCCGTTGCGGTCGTTGACGCGTGCCGCGGCCTTCTTGATCAGCGCCAGGGCATGCAGCACCGCGATGGGCATGCGTTCCTTGCCAATGGCGAAGTTGATCAGCGAACGCTGGGTCTGCGCACCCCAGTAGGCGTCCTCAGGAACTTCGACCGGGCCCAGGCTGTCTGTCTCGATACGGCTCATTCTGTACTCACTCCCTTGTAGTTCGAAATCGCAGTTTAGGCCCTGATTCGACCGAGCGGTTCCGTCGCTCGTCGTGCCACTTGAGCACATCGCCACCACGGCGCAGAATGCTCTACTCTGAGGTACCCGCCTCCCTCTCTTCTGAAGGAAATGCAATGACCCGTCTCCGTGTCCTTTGTGCCGCCGTTGCCCTGGCTTGCGCCAGCGGCCAGGTACTCGCTGCCACCGCCAGCCACAACGCTGCTGCCGAGAAATTCCTGACCCTGGCCAACGCCGACAAGCTGGGCACCCCGGTGTACATGCAGGTCCAGCAGATGTTCGCCCAGCGTTTCGCCCAGACCAAGGCCCCGGCCACCAAGCAGCCGGTGCTGGAAAGCTACCAGGCCAAGGCCAACGCCGCGCTGGACAACGCCATCGGCTGGAACAAGCTGAAGCCGAAGATGGTCGACCTGTACACCCAGACCTTCACCGAGCAGGAGCTCAAGGACCTGGTCAAGTTCTACGAATCGCCGCTGGGCAAGAAAGTGCTGCGCGAAATGCCCAAGGTCACCCAGCAGTCGGCCCAGCTGACCCAGCAGAGCCTGGAGCCAGCGGTACCGGTGGTGAACAAGCTGCTGGATGACATGACCAAGGAACTGGATCCGAACGCTGGCAAGGCCGCCGCCCCGGCGAAGAAGTGAGTACGCCGCGATGAGCATGCAACAGCGTATCGAACAGCAGCTGGCCGCCCTGGCGCCGCAACACCTGCAAGTGCTCAATGAAAGCCACATGCACAGTCGTGGTCAGGAGACCCACTACAAGGCAGTGATCGTCAGTGAGCAGTTTGCCGGGTTGAACAGCGTCAAGCGCCACCAGAAGGTGTACGCCACCATGGGTGAGCTGATGGGCGAGATCCATGCCCTGGCCATCCACACCTACACCGCCGAAGAGTGGGCCAAGGTCGGCGTTGCACCGGCCTCGCCGGTGTGCGCGGGCGGCGGGCACTGAAACCTTGCTGTTGTTCTGGTAGAATCCTGCAAAATCCGGGGGCCGCTTTGCGGCCCATTCGCGGCACAAGGCCGCTCCTACAGGGATAGCGCAGCCCGTCGGCTGGTGCATTCCCCTGTAGGAGCGGCCTTGTGCCGCGAATGGGGCGTAAAGCGCCCCCGCTTTTTTGTCACACTGTCAAACCCGGTCCGCCCCTTACGAGGGCAACCACTGGAGATCCTGCTTCATGTCCCAACCCATCGTCGTCGCGGCGCTGTACAAGTTCGTCACCCTGGAAGACTACGTCGAGCTGCGCGAGCCGCTGCTCAAGACCATGCTCGACAACAACGTCAAGGGCACCCTGCTGCTGGCCCACGAGGGCATCAACGGCACCGTGTCGGCCACCCGCGAAGGCATCGACGGCCTGCTGGCCTGGCTGCGCAACGACCCACGCCTGGCCGATGTCGACCACAAGGAATCGTACTGCGACGAACAGCCGTTCTACCGCACCAAGGTCAAGCTCAAGAAAGAGATCGTAACCCTCGGCGTACCGGGCGTGGACCCGAACCAGGCGGTCGGCACCTACGTCGAGCCCAAGGACTGGAACGCGCTGATCAGCGACCCGGAAGTACTGCTGATCGACACCCGCAACGACTATGAAGTGGCCATCGGCACCTTCAAGGGCGCCATCGACCCGAAGACCGAAACCTTCCGCGAGTTCCCCGACTACATCAAGGCCAACTTCGACCCCAGCAAGCACAAGAAGGTTGCCATGTTCTGTACCGGCGGTATCCGTTGCGAAAAAGCCTCCAGCTACATGCTCGGTGAAGGCTTCGAGGAGGTCTATCATCTTAAGGGCGGCATCCTGAAATACTTCGAGGAAGTGCCTCAGGAAGAAAGCCTGTGGGACGGCGACTGCTTCGTCTTCGACAACCGCGTTACGGTGCGCCATGACCTGAGCGAAGGCGAGTACGACCAGTGCCACGCCTGCCGCCACCCGATCAACGCAGAGGAGCGCGCGTCCGAGCACTATTCGCCAGGGGTCAGCTGCCCGCACTGCTGGGACACCCTGAGCGAGAAGACCCGGCGTAGCGCCATCGACCGGCAGAAGCAGATCGAGCTGGCCAAGGCCCGCAACCTGCCGCACCCGATCGGTTACAACTACAAAGCCGAGGCTTGATGCATGTCTGCACGCCTGATCTATGTGATGGACCCGATGTGCTCCTGGTGCTGGGGTTTCGCACCCGTGGCCGCGGCCCTGATCGCCCAGGCGCGTGACGCAGGCGTGCCCACCCGCCTGGTGCCAGGCGGGCTGCGTACCGGCGGCAGTGCCCTGGACAGCTCTACCCGCAAGTACATCCTTGAACACTGGCAGGCGGTGGCCGACGCCACCGGCCAGCCGTTCCGCTTCGAGGGGGCCATGCCCGACGGCTTCGTCTACGACACCGAGCCGGCCTGCCGTGCCCTGGTCACCGCCCGCGAGCTGGACGCCGAACGCGTCTGGCCGCTGCTGGCGCTGATCCAGCGTTCGTTCTACGAGCAGGGCGTGGACGTGACCATTGCGCCGCATCTGGTCGACCTGGCCGAACAGGCAGGCTTCGACCGCACCGTGTTCGCCGAGGCCTTCGCCTGTGCCGACACCCGCGCCGCCACTGCAGCCGATTTCAGCTGGGCCCAGGACCTGGGCATCGCCGGTTTCCCGACCTTGCTGGCCGAACGCAATGGCCAACTGGCCCTGCTGACCAACGGCTATCAGCCGCTGGAGCGCCTGCAACCCTTGCTCGGCCGCTGGCTGCAGCAGGCCGCCTGTGCTTGATGTGCCTGGGTCACCCGACCCGGTGCCGGGCAAGCCTCACACTGCGGCCGATCGACTGAGCTGGGCGGAAATCCGCCGCCTGGCCCTGCATCACAAGAAAAACCTCTGGTCCGCCAACTTCATTGCCGTATTGGCGGCCTGCTGCAGCGTGCCCATCCCGCTGTTGCTGCCGCTGCTGGTGGACGAAGTGCTGCTGGGCCACGGCGATGCCGCGCTGAAGTGGATGAACCACCTGCTGCCGTCCAGCTGGCAGGTGGCGGCGGGCTACATCGGCCTTATGTTGCTGCTGACCCTGTGCCTGCGCTTGGCCGCGCTGGCGTTCAACGTGATCCAGGCCAAGCTGTTCGCCGGCCTGGCCAAGGACATCGTCTATCGCCTGCGCATTCGCCTGATCGAGCGGCTCAAGCGCATCTCGCTGAAGGAATACGAAAGCCTGGGCAGCGGCACGGTAACCACTCACCTGGTCACCGACCTGGACACCCTCGACAAGTTCGTCGGCGAAACCCTGAGCCGCTTCCTGGTGGCCATGCTGACCCTGACCGGCACGGCGGCCATCCTGATCTGGATGCACTGGCAGCTGGCCATGCTGATATTGCTGTTCAACCCGCTGGTGATCTATTTCACCGTGCAGTTGGGCAAGCGCGTCAAGCACCTGAAAAAGCTCGAGAACGACAGCACCGCACGCTTTACCCAGGCGCTGGCGGAAACCCTCGACGCCATTCAGGAAATCCGCGCCGGTAACCGCCAGGGCTACTTCCTCGGTCGCCTTGGCCTGCGCGCCCGCGAAGTGCGGGACTACGCCGTGGACTCGCAGTGGAAAAGCGATGCCAGCGGCCGCGCCAGTGGCCTGCTGTTCCAGTTCGGCATCGATATCTTCCGCGCCGCGGCCATGCTCACCGTGCTGTTCTCCGACCTGTCGATCGGTCAGATGCTGGCGGTATTCAGCTACTTGTGGTTCATGATCGGCCCGGTGGAGCAGTTGCTCAACCTGCAATACGCCTACTACGCCGCCGGTGGTGCGCTGAGCCGCCTCAACGAACTGCTGGCACGCGACGACGAGCCGCAGTACCCGGCTGCCAGCGACCCGTTCGCCGGCCGCGAGACGGTGGGCATCGAAGTGCGCGACCTGCGCTTTGCCTATGCCGACGAGCCGGTGCTCGAGCACCTCGACCTGTCCATCGCCCCGGGCGAGAAGGTGGCGATAGTCGGCGCCAGCGGTGGCGGCAAGAGCACCCTGGTGCAGCTGTTGCTGGGGCTTTACAGCGCCCAGGCCGGCACCATCCGCTTTGGCGGTGCCAGCCTGCAGGAAATCGGCCTGGAAACCCTGCGTGAAAACGTCGCGGTGGTGTTGCAGCACCCTTCGCTGTTCAACGACACCGTGCGCGCCAACCTGACCATGGGCCGTGACTGCAGCGACGAGGCCTGCTGGCAGGCACTGCGCATCGCCCAGCTGGATGCCACCATCGCCGCCTTGCCGCAGGGCCTGGACAGTGTGGTGGGGCGCTCCGGCGTGCGCTTGTCCGGTGGCCAGCGCCAGCGCCTGGCCATTGCCCGCATGGTGCTGGCCGAACCCAAGGTGGTGATCCTCGACGAAGCCACCTCGGCCCTGGATGCCGCCACCGAATACAACCTGCACCAAGCCCTGGCGCGCTTCCTCAGCGGCCGCACCACACTGATCATCGCCCACCGTCTGTCGGCGGTGAAACAGGCCGACCGGGTGCTGGTGTTCGACGGCGGGCATGTGGCCGAGGATGGCGACCACCAGCAGCTGATTGCCGAGGGAGGGTTGTATGCCAAGCTTTACGGGCACCTGCAGCAGAGCTGAATTTGTGGCTGCCTGTGCGGGCCCTATCGCCGGCAAGCCAGCTCCCACAGGATTACCACAGGCCTGAGCGTTGTGGGGTACCTGTGGGAGCTGGCTTGCCGGCGATAGGGCCGGGAAGGCCGTGCGAAAACCCCCGGGTTTCCTGTCATAAAAAACCCAACCGCGAGGATGGCAAATGGCCTACGCTGTGCTTTGTCTGGGTTGATTTGCGCCTTATCTGCTCTGTGACAGGGACTCCATGAAGGGACATCGCACTCTAGAAGCGCCAAAGTTGCTCGGTATCACCTGGCCCTTCATCGCCGTTGTGGTCTTCCAGGTAGCCTTGGGCAGCCTGAGCCTTTATACGCTCTCTGCCGTGCGTGCCTACGTCGCGGGCGAAAGCCTGTGGTCCAAGGCGCAGAAAGACGCCATCTACTACCTCAACCTGTACGCCGAAACCCGCGACGACAGCACCTATCAGCGCTATCGCCAGGCCATCACCGTGCCCCAGGGCGACCACCAACTGCGCGAAGTGATGGACCAGCCCAGCCCCGACCTGGATGCCGCACGCCAGGCCGTGCTGCAAGGCGGTAACCACCCCGACGATGTCGAGCGGATCATCTGGTTCTACCGTAACTTTCGCAACGTAAGCTACATGCAGACGGCCATCGACTACTGGGACATCGGCGACGACTACCTGGGCAAGCTGGATATGCTGGCCGTGGAAATGCGCAGCAGCTTCGCCGCTGGCTCGGTCGACGCCCGCACGGTCAGCGACTGGAAGGCGCGCATCGTCACCATCAACGAAGGGGTAACCCCGGCCGCCAAGGCGTTCAGCGATGCCTTGGGCGAAGGCTCGCGCATGTTGCTGCGGGTGCTGCTGATCACCAACCTGCTGACCGCGATGTTCCTGATTGCCATTGCCTGGCGCCGCTCCAGCAAGCTGCTGGCCCAGCGCCAGGCCTTTGCCAGCGCCCTGCAAGAAGAAAAGGAGCGGGCGCAGATTACCCTGCAGGCCATTGGCGATGCGGTGATTACCACCGATGTGGAGGGCAGTATCGGCTACATGAACCCGGCCGCCGAACAACTGACCCACTGGCAGGCCGGCCAAGCCCAGGGCCTGCCGTTGTCGGCGCTGTTCAGCCTGGTGGACGAGCAGGCCGAGGAAGACGGCCGCAGCCTGGTCGAGCAGGTGCTCAGCGGCAGCCTCAAGGGTGGCGCCGAGCATGCCCGGCTGATCCAGCGCCTGGACGGCAGTACTGTGTCGGTCAACCTGGTCGGCTCGCCGATCGTCAATGACGGCCAGGTCAGCGGTATCGTGCTGGTGCTGCACGACATGACCCAGGAGCGCCAGTACATCGCCAACCTGTCCTGGCAGGCGACCCATGACGCCCTGACCGGCCTGGCCAACCGCCGCGAGTTCGAATACCGCCTGGAGCAGGCGCTCAATGACCTGGCGCGCCAGGCCGGGCGGCATTCGCTGATGTTCCTGGACCTCGACCAGTTCAAGCTGGTCAACGATACCTGCGGGCATGCCGCCGGCGACGAGCTGCTGCGGCACATCTGCGCCGTGCTGCAGTCCGGCCTGCGCGAGGGCGATACCCTGGCCCGGCTGGGTGGTGACGAATTCGGCGTGCTGCTGGAAAACTGCCCGCCCGACCAGGCCGAGCGCATTGCCGAGCAGCTGCGCCAGCTGGTGCAGAGCCTGCATTTCGTGTGGAAAGGGCGGCCGTTCGTCACCACCGTCAGCGTCGGCCTGGTGCACATGGCCCAGTCCCCCGGCACCCTCGAAACCTCGCTGCGCGCCGCCGACATGGCCTGCTACATGGCCAAGGAAAAGGGCCGCAACCGCGTGCAGGTGTACCATGCCGACGACAGCGAGCTGTCCATGCGCTTTGGTGAAATGGCCTGGATCCGGCGCTTGCACGTGGCCCTGGAAGAAAACCGCTTCTGCCTGTACGCCCAGGAAATCGCCCCGCTGAAAACCTTCGAAGGCCCCGGCCATATCGAGATCCTGCTGCGCCTGCACGACGAAAGCGGGCGTACCATCCTGCCCAGCAGCTTCATCCCGGCGGCCGAGCGCTACGGCCTGATGACCGCGCTGGACCGCTGGGTGGTGCGCAATGTGTTCCTGGTCATCCGCCAGTGCCTGGACGAAGGGCGCGAGGGGCCGCTGTCGATCTGCGCGATCAACCTGTCGGGGTCGAGTATCGGCGACGACAAGTTCCTCGAATACTTGCAACGCCTGTTCGTCGAATACGCTATTCCGCCACGGATGATCTGTTTCGAAATCACCGAAACCAGCGCCATAGCCAACCTTGGCAGTGCCATCCGCTTCATCAACGAGTTGAAGGGGTTGGGTTGTCGCTTCTCGCTCGACGATTTCTGCGCCGGCATGTCGTCGTTCGCCTATCTCAAGCATTTGCCCGTGGATTACCTGAAGATCGACGGAAGTTTCGTCAAGGACATGCTCGACGACCCGGTCAACCGGGCCATGGTCGAGGTCATCAACCACATCGGTCACGTAATGGGTAAGCGCACCATTGCCGAATTCGTCGAAACACCCTTGATCGAGCAGGCCTTGCAGGAAATTGGCGTGGATTATGCCCAGGGCTACCTCATCGAACGCCCCCAGGTGTTCACCTGTGACAGTCTGCAGCGCCAACGGATCGCCGCCCGGCCTCTGTTGCAGCGGGCACCTGGCACGTTTCGCTAGCTAGAAATCACAAGGATCAAGGAGCTGAAAGTGATTGACGCATTCGTTCGTATCGGGCCTTTGATGGATCCCGCCAGCTACCCCCAATGGGCCCAGCAACTGATTGAAGACTGCCGCGAGAGCAAGCGCCGGGTAGTCGAGCATGAGTTCTACGCGCGCCTGCGCGATGGCCAGTTGAAGCAATCGACCATCCGCCAGTACCTGATTGGTGGCTGGCCGGTGGTGGAGCAGTTCTCGCTGTACATGGCCCACAACCTGACCAAGACCCGCTATGGCCGGCACCAGGGCGAAGACATGGCGCGGCGCTGGCTGATGCGCAACATCCGTGTCGAGCTCAACCACGCCGACTATTGGGTGAACTGGTGCCAGGCGCATGGCGTGCACCTGCACGAGCTGCAGGCCCAGGAAGTGCCGCCTGAACTGAACGGCCTGAACGACTGGTGCTGGCGCGTGTGCGCCACCGAGAACCTGGCCATTTCCATGGCGGCGACCAACTACGCCATCGAAGGTGCGACCGGTGAATGGTCGGCGGTGGTGTGCTCCACCGACACCTATGCGCTGGGCTTCCCGGAGGACCAGCGCAAGCGGGCGATGAAGTGGCTGAAGATGCATGCCCAGTATGACGACGCGCACCCGTGGGAGGCGCTGGAGATCATCTGTACGCTGGCTGGCGAGAACCCGACCCTGGGGCTGCGCAATGAACTGCGCAAGGCGATTTGCAAAAGCTACGACTGCATGTACCTGTTCCTGGAACGGTGCATGCAGCTGGAAGGGCGCCAGCAAGGGCGCATGCGCCCGGTGTTGGCAGCGGGCTGATCGCTTTCCTGTCCCGGCCTCTTCGCGGGTAAACCCGCTCCCACAGTACTGCGCTGCCCTCATGGGCGGTGAATAACCCTGTGGGAGCGGGTTCACCCGCGAAAGGGCCGGTACAGGCAAAAGCCTTACTGGGCGTTGAACGCCTGCCCATTCACCCCTTTGCTGTCCGGCCCCATCAGGTACAGGTACACCGGCATGATCTCTTCCGGCAGCGGGTTGTTCTGCGGGTTTTCGCTAGGGTAGGCCTGTGCCCGCATCGCCGTGCGCGTGGCACCGGGGTTGATGCTGTTGGAGCGCACCGGTGCCACGCCTTCCAGTTCATCGGCCAGGGTTTGCATCAGGCCCTCGGTGGCGAACTTGGACACGCCATAGGCGCCCCAGTAGGCCCGGCCCTTGCGCCCGACGCTGCTGCTGGTGAACACCACCGAAGCGTCTTCCGACAGCTTCAGCAGCGGCAGCAGGGTGCTGGTGAGCATGAAGGTGGCATTGACGTTGATGTGCATGACGCGCATGAAGTTGTCACCCGACAGCTGCTCCAGCGGCGTACGTGGGCCGATGATCGAAGCGTTGTTCAGCAGGCCGTCGAGGCGGCCGAACTGGTCTTCGATCATTACCGCCAGTTCGTCGTACTGGTGGGGCAGGGCGGTTTCCAGGTTGAACGGGATCACCACCGGTTGCGGGTGCCCGGCGGCTTCGATCTGGTCGTAGACCTCGTTGAGGTTGGCCTCGGTCTTGCCCAGCAGCAGCACGGTAGCGCCAAGCGCAGCGTAGGCCTTGGCGGCAGCGGCGCCGATGCCGCGGCCGGCACCGGTAACCAGGATGACCCGGCCTTGCAGCAGGTCGGGGCGGGCGGTGTAGTCGAACATGGTAGGTCCTTCGAGTTCGTTGGCGCGGCACAGCCCCTGTGGGAGCGGGTGAACCCGCTCCCACAGGGGCTGTGCCGCGGTCTAGACGGGGTTCAGCAGCCGCACAGCGCGCTGTCGATCACCTTGCGCAGTTCCAGCGGGTGGTCCACCACCACATCGGCGCCCCAGTTGTTGGGGTTGTCCTCTGGATGAATATAGCCGTAGCGCACCGCTGCCGTGCGAGTGCCGGCGTCGCGGCCAGACTCGATGTCGCGCAGGTCGTCGCCGACGAACAGTACGCTGGCCGGGTCCAGGCCGAGGGTCTTGCAGGCGAGGATCAGCGGCTCGGGGTCGGGCTTGCTGTTCTTGACGTGGTCCGGGCAGATCAGCAGCGCCGAACGCTCGGCCAGGCCCAGTTGCTGCATGATCGGCTCGGCGAAGCGCACCGGCTTGTTGGTGACCACACCCCACAGCAGGTTGCCTTTCTCGATGTCGGCCAGCAGCTCGGCCATGCCGTCGAACAGCTTGCTGTGCACCGCGCAGTCACGCTGGTAGCGCTCGAGGAACTCAAGGCGCAGGGCTTCGAAGCCCTCGGCCTCCGGGCTGATGGCGAAGGTCGCGGCGACCATCGCGCGGGCACCGCCGGAGATCACGTCGCGGATCACCTTGTCATCGACGGCCGGCAGGCCGCGCTCGGCGAGCATGGCCTGGCAGATGGCGATGAAGTCCGGCGCCGTGTCGAGCAAGGTGCCGTCCATGTCGAAGAGTACTGCTCGCAAACTCATGTTTATTCCTCGCGCAGGGTCTGGACCATGTAGTTGACGTCGACGTCGCTGCTGAGCTTGTAGTGCTTGGTCAGTGGGTTGTAGGTCAGGCCGATGATGTCTTTCACCTGCAGGCCGGCAACGCGGCTCCAGGCGCCCAGCTCGGACGGGCGGATGAACTTCTTGAAGTCGTGGGTGCCGCGCGGCAGCATCTTCAGGATGTACTCGGCGCCGACGATGGCCAGCAGGTAGGCCTTGGGGTTGCGGTTGATGGTGGAGAAGAACACCTGGCCGCCAGGCTTGACCATGCGGTAGCAGGCGCGGATGACCGAAGACGGGTCGGGCACGTGCTCGAGCATTTCCAGGCAGGTGACCACGTCGAACTGTTCGGGCATTTCCTCGGCCAGGGCTTCGGCGGTGATCTGCCGGTATTCCACCTGCACGCCCGACTCCAGCTGGTGCAGCTGGGCCACGGCCAGTGGCGCCTCGCCCATGTCGATGCCGGTGACCGTGGCGCCGCGCAGGGCCATCGCCTCGCTGAGGATGCCGCCGCCGCAACCCACGTCCAGCACCTTCTTGCCGGCGAGGCTGACGCGCTCGTCGATCCAGTTGACGCGCAGCGGGTTGATTTCGTGCAGCGGCTTGAACTCGCTTTCGCGGTCCCACCAGCGGTGGGCCAGCGCTTCGAACTTGGCGATTTCGGCGCGGTCGACGTTGCTCATTAGAACAGTCCTCTGAAACTTCGCAAAATTGCGCCGGAGTATACCCGAGCGCTCGGCCCCGAGGGTCGCTATAATCGCCGGCTTTTGATATCCGAACGACGGGGAGAGGCGATGCGCGAGCGACTTTTGGCGGCGGAGAAGGTGACCGGGATCCGCTGGCAGGGCGGCGTCCTGCACCTGCTCGACCAGCGCCTGCTGCCGTCGGAAGAGCGCTGGCTGGCCTGCGACAATGTCGCGCAGGTTGCAGCGGCGATCCGCGACATGGCCGTGCGCGGCGCCTCGGCCATCGGCATTGCCGCGGCCTATGGCCTGGTGCTGGCCCTGGAAGAGCGGCTGGCCGAGGGCGGCGACTGGGAAATGGACCTGGAGGAAGACTTCCTTGTCCTGGCTGAAGCGCGCCCTACCGCCGCCAACCTGTTCTGGGCGCTGAACCGCATGCGTGAGCGCCTGCAGCGCCTGCGTCAGGACGAAGACGTGCTGGCGGCGCTGGAGGCCGAAGCGGTGGCCATCCACGAGAGCGATCGCGAGGCCAACCTGACCATGGCCCAGTACGGTATCGAGCTGATTCGTCGCCACCAGGGCAACGCCCAGATCCTGCTCACCTATGGCAACGCCGGTGCTTTGGCCTGTGGTGGTTTCGGTACCGCACTGGGGGTGATCCGTGCCGGTTACCTGGAGGGCATGGTCGAGCGTGTATACGCTGGCGAGACCCGCCCCTGGTTGCATGGCTCGCGCCTGACCGCCTGGGAACTGGCCAACGAGGGCGTCCCGGTGACCCTGTGCGCCGACTCGGCGCTGGCCCACCTGATGAAAAGCAAGGGCATCACCTGGGTGGTGGTGGGCGCGGATTGCATCGCCGCCAACGGCGACGTGGCCAGCAAGATCGGCACCTATCAGCTGGCGGTCAGCGCCATGCATCACGGCGTACGGTTCATGGTGGTGGCGCCGAGCACCAGCATCGACCTGAACCTGGCCACGGGCGAGGACATCCCGCTGGAAGAGCGCGCTGCCGACGAGTTGCTGGACATTGGCGGCACCCGCGTGGCGCCGGATGTCGAGGTGTTCAACCCGGTATTCGACGTGACCCCGGCCGACCTGATCGACGTGATCGTGACCGAGCGCGGCATCGTCGAGCGGCCGGATGCCGCCAAGCTGGCGCAATTGATCTGCCGCAAGCGCCTGCACTGATATTCGTGGCGCCTGTGCCGGCCTCTTCGCGGGTAAACCCGCTCCCACAGGGATAGCACAAGGCCTGAGGGCGGTGGTGTACCTGTGGGAGCGGGTTTACCCGCGAAGAGGTCGGCACAGGCTATAAAAAATCCAGATTCAACCTCGTGTGAGGCCACCTGCCACATCTCCCCACCGCCCCTGCCTTTGTGATAACATCCGGCAGTTTCCAAGACCGCCCACCACGGCGGCCTTCATTGCGCAGATCCATGGCACAACTCATTGATTTGTCGTAAGTCGTCGCACCCTTATGCGCTGCGGCGGCGAGCTTCGTTCGGCCCTTGATGGAGCTGCGAAGTTTCACCAGAAAAAGGAATCAGGCTTCTCATGGGCGAACTGGCCAAAGAAATCCTCCCGGTCAATATCGAAGACGAACTGAGACAGTCTTACCTCGACTACGCGATGAGCGTGATTGTCGGGCGAGCGCTGCCCGATGCGCGTGACGGCTTGAAGCCCGTGCATCGTCGCGTTCTCTATGCGATGAGCGAACTGGGCAACGACTGGAACAAGCCGTACAAGAAATCCGCCCGTGTGGTCGGTGACGTGATCGGTAAGTACCACCCGCACGGCGACATCGCGGTCTACGACACCATCGTGCGTATGGCCCAGCCGTTCTCGCTGCGCTACCTGCTGGTCGACGGCCAGGGCAACTTCGGTTCGGTGGACGGCGACAACGCCGCAGCCATGCGATACACCGAAGTGCGCATGGCCAAGCTGGCCCACGAGCTGCTGGCCGACCTGCACAAGGAGACCGTCGACTGGGTGCCCAACTACGACGGCACCGAGCAGATCCCGGCGGTCATGCCGACCCGTATTCCCAACCTGCTGGTCAACGGTTCCAGCGGTATCGCCGTGGGCATGGCGACCAACATCCCGCCGCACAACCTCGGCGAGGTCATCGATGGCTGCCTGGCACTCATCGACAACCCCGAAGTCACCATCGATGAGCTGATGCAGCACATCCCTGGCCCCGACTTCCCGACTGCCGGCCTTATCAATGGTCGCCAGGGCATCATCGAGGCCTATCGCACCGGCCGTGGCCGCATCTACATGCGCGCCCGTTCCGAGATCGAAGACATCGACAAGGTCGGTGGTCGCCAGCAGATCGTGGTTACCGAGCTGCCGTACCAGCTGAACAAGGCTCGTCTGATCGAAAAGATCGCCGAGCTGGTCAAAGAGAAGAAGATCGAAGGCATCACCGAGCTGCGCGACGAGTCCGACAAGGACGGCATGCGCATCGTCATCGAGCTGCGTCGCGGCGAGGTGCCGGAGGTGGTGCTCAACAACCTCTACCAGCAAACCCAGCTGCAGAGCGTATTCGGTATCAACGTGGTGGCCCTGGTCGACGGCCGTCCGCGCCTGCTCAACCTCAAGGACCTGCTCGAAGCGTTCGTCCGTCACCGCCGTGAAGTGGTGACCCGTCGTACCGTGTTCGAGCTGCGCAAGGCCCGCGAGCGCGGCCATATCCTCGAAGGCCAGGCGGTCGCGCTGTCCAACATCGACCCGGTCATCGCCCTGATCAAGGCCTCGCCGACCCCGTCCGAGGCCAAGGAAGCCCTGATCTCCACTGCCTGGGAATCCAGTGCCGTGCAGGTCATGGTCGAGCGCGCCGGCGCCGATTCCTGCCGCCCCGAGGACCTGCCGGAGCAGTACGGCCTGCGTGAAGGCAAGTACTACCTGTCGCCGGAACAGGCCCAGGCCATTCTCGACCTGCGCCTGCACCGCCTGACCGGCCTGGAGCACGAGAAGCTGCTGGCCGAGTACCAGGAAATCCTCGAGCAGATCGGCGAACTGATCCGCATCCTCAGCAGCGCCGAGCGCCTGATGGAAGTGATCCGCGAAGAGCTGGAAGCCATCCGCGCCGAATATGGCGATGCCCGCCGTACCGAAATCCTCGATGCGCGCCACGACCTCAACTACGGCGACATGATCCCGGAAGAAGAGCGCGTGGTGACCATCTCCCACGGCGGCTACGCCAAGACCCAGCCGCTGTCCGCCTACCAGGCCCAGCGCCGTGGCGGCAAAGGCAAGTCGGCTACCGGGGTGAAGGACGAGGACTACGTCGAGCACCTGCTGGTTGCCAACAGCCATGCCACCTTGCTGCTGTTCTCCAGCAAGGGCAAGGTGTACTGGCTGAAGACCTACGACATCCCTGAAGCGTCCCGCGCCGCCCGCGGCCGCCCGCTGGTCAACCTGTTGCCGCTGGAGGAAGGTGAGCGCATCACCGCCATGCTGCAGATCGACCTCGAGGCCCTGCAGCAGAACGCTGACGCCGACGAAGAGCTGGAGGACGCGGAAGACACCGTGCTCGAAGGCGAAGTGGTCGAGGCCGAGGAAGTGGACGAGGAAGACGGCGATACCCCTGAGTGGGTGGCCGAGCCGACCGGCGCCTACATCTTCATGGCCACCGCTTCGGGTACCGTGAAGAAGACCCCGCTGGTGCAGTTCGCCCGTCCGCGCTCCAACGGCCTGATCGCCCTGAAGCTGAAGGAAGGTGACACCCTGATCGCCGCGGCCATCACCGACGGCGCCAAGGAGGTCATGATGTTCTCCGACGCCGGCAAGGTGATCCGCTTCGCTGAAAGCGTGGTGCGCGAGATGGGCCGTAACGCCCGTGGCGTGCGCGGCATGAAGCTGGGCAAGGGCCAGCAGATCATCTCCATGCTGATCCCGGAATCTGGCGCGCAGATCCTCACCGCCTCCGAGCGTGGCTTCGGCAAGCGCACTCCGCTGTCCAAGTTCCCGCGTCGCGGCCGTGGTGGCCAGGGTGTGATCGCCATGGGCACCAAGGGGCGCAACGGTCTGCTGATCGGTGCCATCCAGGTGCAGGAAGGTGAGGAGATCATGCTGATCTCCGACCAGGGCACGCTGGTGCGTACCCGCGTTGGCGAGGTGTCCAGCCTGGGCCGCAACACTCAGGGCGTGACCTTGATCAAGCTGGCTACCGACGAGACACTGGTGGGCCTGGAGCGTATCCAGGAGCCTTCCGAGGACGAACTCGATGATGTGATCGAGGCGGGTGAAGAGGGCGTCGAGGCTGAAGTGCCAGACAACGAAGAAGCTGCTGGCGCCGAAGAGGCCCCGCAGGAGTAAGCAAGCGTAAAACCCGAACGGGGCGACCAAGGTCGCCCCGTTTGACTGATTACAGCAGGCAATGGCTGGCCCTGAAGGGGCATGCTGTTTTTGTAGGAGCAGCCTTGTGCTGCGAATGGGACGCGAAGCGGCCCCGGAATTTCAGCGTCAACGCATGGATAGCCGGGGCCGCTACGCGTCCCATTCGCAGCACAAGGCTGCTCCTACAAGAGCGATGCGAGGCCTGCAAGAAACGAATTTGTACCATTTGGCAGAGCGAGAGTGGATGTGAGCAAACGAGCCTTTAACTTCTGCGCAGGCCCTGCCGCGCTTCCTGACGCTGTTCTGCAGCGCGCCCAGGCCGAGATGCTGGATTGGCGTGGCAAGGGCTTGTCGGTGATGGAAATGAGCCATCGTAGCGACGATTACGTGGCCATCGCCGAAAAGGCCGAGCAGGACCTGCGTGACCTGCTGTCCGTCCCCTCCAACTACAAGGTGCTGTTCCTGCAGGGCGGCGCCAGCCAGCAGTTCGCCGAAATCCCGCTGAACCTGCTGCCGGAAAACGGCACCGCCGACTACATCGAGACCGGCATCTGGTCGAAAAAGGCCATCGAGGAAGGGCGCCGCTTCGGCAACGTCAACGTCGCCGCCAGCGCCAAGCCCTACGACTACCTGGCCATCCCGGGCCAGAACGAGTGGAAGCTGACCAAGAACGCTGCCTACGTGCACTATGCGTCCAACGAGACCATTGGTGGCCTGCAGTTCGACTGGGTGCCGGAAACCGGTGACGTGCCACTGGTGGTCGACATGTCGTCCGACATCCTCTCGCGCCCGATCGACGTGTCGCAGTACGGCCTGATCTACGCCGGCGCGCAGAAGAACATCGGCCCGAGCGGCCTGGTAGTGGTGATCGTGCGCGAAGACCTGCTGGGCCGCGCCCGCAGCAGCTGCCCGACCATGCTCGACTACAAGGTCTCGGCCGACAACGGCTCGATGTACAACACCCCGGCCACCTACTCCTGGTACCTCTCGGGCCTGGTGTTCGAGTGGCTGAAAGAGCAGGGTGGCGTCGATGCCATGGAACAGCGCAACCGCGCCAAGAAAGACCGCCTGTACGGCTTCATCGACAGCAGCGAGTTCTACACCAACCCGATCAGCCACAACGCCCGTTCGTGGATGAACGTGCCGTTCCGCCTGGCTGACGAGCGCCTGGACAAGGCCTTCCTCGCCGGCGCCGATGCCCGTGGCCTGCTCAACCTCAAGGGCCACCGTTCGGTAGGCGGCATGCGCGCCTCGATCTACAACGCCCTGGGCCTTGAAGCGGTCGAAGCCCTGGTGGCCTACATGGCCGAATTCGAGAAGGAGCACGGCTGATGTCCGAGCACGAACTGAAGGCGTTGCGCGTTCGCATCGACAGCCTCGACGAGAAGATCCTCGAGCTGATCAGCGAGCGCGCCCGGTGCGCCCAGGAAGTGGCCAAGGTCAAGACCGCCTCGCTGGCGGAAGGCGAAAAGCCGGTGTTCTACCGCCCTGAGCGTGAAGCCGCCGTGCTCAAGCGCGTGATGGAGCGCAACAAGGGGCCGCTGGACAACGAAGAGATGGCGCGGCTGTTCCGCGAAATCATGTCGTCGTGCCTGGCCCTGGAAGAGCCGCTGAAAATCGCCTACCTCGGCCCAGAAGGCACCTTCACCCAGGCTGCGGCCATGAAGCACTTCGGCCACGCGGTGATCAGCCGGCCGATGGCGGCCATCGACGAAGTGTTCCGCGAAGTGGCGGCTGGTGCCGTCAACTTCGGCGTTGTGCCGGTGGAAAACTCCACCGAAGGCGCGGTCAGCCACACCCTGGACAGCTTCCTCGAGCACGACATGGTGATTTGCGGCGAGGTCGAGCTGCGCATTCACCACCACCTGCTGGTGGGCGAGAACACCAAGACCGACAGCATCACCCGCATCTACTCCCACGCCCAGTCGCTGGCCCAGTGCCGCAAGTGGCTGGACGCGCACTACCCGAACGTGGAGCGCGTGGCCGTGTCGAGCAATGCCGAGGCAGCCAAGCGGGTCAAGGGCGAGTGGAATTCGGCGGCGATCGCCGGCGACATGGCGGCCAACCTGTACGGGTTGACTCGCCTGGCCGAGAAGATCGAAGACCGCCCGGACAACTCCACGCGCTTCCTGATGATCGGTAACCAGGAAGTACCGCCGACCGGCGACGACAAGACCTCGATCATCGTTTCGATGAGCAACAAGCCGGGTGCCTTGCACGAGCTGCTGGTACCGTTCCACCAGAACGGCATCGACCTGACTCGCATCGAGACCCGCCCGTCGCGTAGCGGCAAGTGGACCTACGTGTTCTTCATCGACTTCGTCGGCCACCACCGCGACCCGCTGATCAAGGCGGTGCTCGAGCAGATCAGCCAGGAGGCTGTGGCGCTGAAGGTGCTGGGGTCGTATCCGAAGGCGGTGCTTTGATCGAAGATTGCCGGGGCCGCTGTGCGGCCCATCGCGACACGAGGCCGCTCCTACAGGTATTGTGCAGGCCTCGAAACTGTACTGGCCCTTGTAGGAGCGGCCTTGTGCCGCGATGGGCTGCAAGGCAGCCCCAATGGCCCTCACAGGCTGTCTAGATTTCTGAACAGGGTTCGCATCAGTGGTAAAAGCAGTAACAACCAAACCCGCGCCAATCATCAACCGCCTGGTCGTAGTCGGCCTCGGCCTGATTGGTGGCTCGTTCGCCAAGGGCCTGCGTGAAAGCGGCCTGTGCCGCGAAGTGGTCGGTGTCGACCTGGACGCCCCCTCGCGCAAGCAGGCCGTGGCCCTGGGCGTGGTCGATCGCTGCGAAGAAGACCTTGCCGCCGCCTGTGTCGGTGCCGATGTCATCCAGTTGGCCGTGCCGATCCTGGCCATGGAAAAAGTCCTGGCCCGCCTGGCCAAGCTCGACCTTGGCGCTGCCGTCATCACCGACGTCGGCAGCGCCAAGGGCAACGTCGTGCGTGAGGCGCGGGCGGTCTTTGGGGAGCGCTTGCCGCGCTTCGTCCCCGGCCACCCCATCGCCGGCTCCGAGCAGAGCGGGGTAGAGGCCTCCAACGCCACCCTGTTCCGCCGGCACAAGGTCATCCTCACGCCGCTGGCCGAAACCGACCCGGCCGCCCTGGCCCTGGTCGACCGCCTGTGGCGCGCGCTGGACGCCGATGTGGAGCACATGTCGGTCGAACGCCACGACGAAGTGCTTGCCGCCACCAGTCATTTGCCGCATCTGCTGGCCTTCGGCCTGGTCGATTCACTGGCCAAGCGCAATGAAAACCTCGAAATCTTCCGGTACGCTGCGGGAGGCTTCCGCGATTTCACGAGAATCGCTGGCAGCGACCCGACCATGTGGCACGACATCTTTCTCGCCAACCGCGACGCTGTCCTGCGCACGCTTGATACATATCGCAGCGATCTCGACGCCTTGCGCGACGCGATCGCTGAAGGGGACGGGCACCAGCTGCTGGGTGTATTCACCCGCGCACGCGTTGCCCGCGAGCATTTCAGTAAAATCCTGGCCCGCCGGGCCTATGTGGACGCTATGAACGCCAACGATCTGATTTTCCTGGCCCAACCGGGTGGCCGCCTGTCCGGGCGAATCCGCGTACCGGGCGACAAGTCGATTTCCCACCGCTCGATCATGCTCGGCTCGCTGGCCGAAGGCACCACCGAGGTCGAAGGCTTCCTCGAAGGTGAGGACGCGCTGGCGACCCTGCAGGCATTCCGTGACATGGGGGTGGTCATCGAAGGCCCGAACCACGGTCGCGTGACCATTCACGGAGTCGGCCTGCACGGCCTCAAGCCGCCACCCGGGCCGCTGTATGTGGGCAACTCGGGTACCTCGATGCGCCTGCTGTCGGGCCTGCTGGCCGGCCAGCCGTTCGACGTGACCATGACCGGCGACGCTTCGCTGTCCAAGCGCCCGATGAACCGTGTGGCCAACCCGCTGCGCGAAATGGGTGCCGTGGTCGAGACCGGCCCTGAAGGCCGCCCGCCGCTGACCATCCGCGGTGGCCACAAGCTCAAGGCGCTGACCTACACGCTGCCGATGGCCAGTGCCCAGGTCAAATCCTGCCTGCTGCTGGCCGGCCTGTACGCCGAAGGCAAGACCACCGTCACCGAGCCTGCACCAACCCGTGACCACACCGAGCGCATGCTGCGCGGCTTTGGCTACAGCGTCGAAAGCAACGGCCCGGTGGCCTCGCTGCAGTCCGGCGGCAAGCTAACTGCTACCCGTATCGAAGTACCGGCCGACATTTCCTCGGCGGCGTTCTTCCTGGTGGCGGCGTCCATCGCCGAAGGCTCCGAACTGGTGCTGGAACACGTTGGCATCAACCCGACCCGTACCGGCGTGATCGACATCCTGCGCCTGATGGGCGGCGACATCACCCTGGAAAACCAGCGTGAAGTCGGCGGCGAACCGGTGGCCGACCTGCGTGTGCGCGGTGCCAAACTGAAGGGTATCGACATCCCTGAAGAGCTGGTGCCACTGGCCATCGACGAGTTCCCTGTGTTGTTCGTCGCTGCTGCCTGCGCCGAAGGGCGTACCGTGCTGCGTGGTGCCGAAGAGCTGCGGGTGAAGGAATCCGACCGTATCCAGGTCATGGCCGACGGCCTGATCACCCTGGGCATCAAGTGCGAGCCGACCCCGGACGGCATCATCATCGACGGCGGCCAGTTGGGCGGCGGCGAAGTGCATGGCCACGGTGACCACCGTATCGCCATGGCCTTCAGTGTGGCCTCGCTGCGCGCCAGCGCGCCGATCCGCATCCACGACTGCGCCAACGTTGCCACCTCGTTCCCCAACTTCCTGGCGCTGTGTGCCGAAGTGGGCATCCGCGTGGCCGAAGAGGGCAAGTCGTGAGTGCCCTGGCGCCGGTCATCACCATCGACGGGCCAAGCGGTTCGGGCAAGGGCACGGTCGCCGGGCTGCTGGCCCGCGAGCTGGGCTGGAGGTTGCTGGACTCTGGCGCGCTGTACCGTCTGCTGGCGTTCAACGCCAGCAACCACGGCGTCGACCTGACCAACGAAGAGCTGCTGACCAAGCTTGCCGCCCATCTGGATGTGCAGTTCATCGCCGCCGAGCCCGGTAAGCTGCAACAGATCATCCTCGAGGGCGAGGACGTCAGCAACGTCATCCGCACCGAGACCGTCGGTGCCGGTGCCTCGATGGTTGCTTCGCTGCCGGCCGTGCGTGATGCACTGCTGGTGCGCCAGCGCGAATTCCGCGAGGCGCCGGGCCTGATTGCCGACGGCCGCGACATGGGCACCGTGGTGTTCCCGGACGCGCCGTTGAAAGTCTTCCTCACCGCCAGCGCGGAGGAGCGGGCGCGTCGCCGCTACCTGCAGTTGAAGGGCAAGGGTGAAGATGTTAGTCTGTCGAGTCTGCTGGATGAGATTCGTGCGCGTGATGAGCGCGACACCCAACGTGCAGTGGCCCCGCTGAAGCCAGCGGTCGATGCCATTCAGTTGGACTCTACCGAGTTGTCCATCGAGCAGGTGTTGCAACGTATCAGGAGCGAGATCGCACTGCGCGACCTTCTCTGATAGCCAGGAAAGCAGGCAGGGGCACCAGTCAACGTCCTGCAGGCTTTCCTTTACTTAAAACAAACCCACATTGTCTGGAATGTGGCTATGGGCGTCTGTTTCGCCCGAATCTACAGGAATTAAAATGAGCGAAAGCTTTGCAGAACTCTTTGAAGAAAGCCTGAAAACCCTCAATCTTCAGCCGGGTGCCATCATCACCGGTATCGTTGTCGACATCGACGGCGACTGGGTTACCGTACACGCGGGCCTGAAGTCCGAGGGCGTCATCCCGCTCGAGCAGTTCTACAACGAAGCTGGCGAGCTGACCATCAAGGTCGGTGACGAAGTTCACGTTGCGCTGGACGCGGTCGAAGACGGCTTTGGCGAAACCAAGCTGTCCCGTGAAAAAGCCAAGCGCGCCGAGTGCTGGATTGTTCTGGAAGCAGCTTTCGCCGCCGAAGAAGTGGTCAAGGGCGTTATCAACGGTAAGGTTAAGGGCGGCTTCACTGTCGACGTTAACGGCATCCGTGCGTTCCTGCCGGGCTCCCTGGTTGATGTCCGCCCTGTGCGCGACACCACCCACCTGGAAGGCAAAGAGCTGGAATTCAAGGTCATCAAGCTGGACCAGAAGCGCAACAACGTTGTCGTTTCCCGTCGCAGCGTGCTGGAAGCCGAGAACAGCGCCGAGCGCGAAGCCCTGCTGGAAACCCTGCAGGAAGGCCAACAAGTCAAAGGTATCGTCAAGAACCTCACCGACTACGGCGCCTTCGTGGACCTGGGCGGTATCGACGGCCTGCTGCACATCACCGACATGGCTTGGAAGCGCATCAAGCACCCATCGGAAATCGTTAACGTTGGCGACGAAGTCGACGTACGCGTTCTGAAGTTCGACCGCGAGCGCAACCGCGTTTCGCTGGGTCTGAAGCAGATGGGCGAAGATCCGTGGGTAGCTATCACTGCCCGTTACCCAGAAGGTACTCGCGTACAGGCTCGCGTTACCAACCTGACCGACTACGGCTGCTTCGCTGAGCTGGAAGAAGGCGTTGAAGGTCTGGTACACGTTTCCGAAATGGACTGGACCAACAAGAACATCCACCCGTCGAAAGTCGTTCAGGTTGGCGACGAAGTGGAAGTCATGGTTCTGGACATCGACGAAGAGCGTCGTCGTATCTCCCTGGGCATCAAGCAGTGCAAGTCCAACCCATGGGAAGACTTCTCCGGCCAGTTCAACAAGGGTGACAAGATCACCGGTACCATCAAGTCGATCACCGACTTCGGTATCTTCATTGGTCTGGACGGCGGCATCGACGGCCTGGTTCACCTGTCCGACATCTCCTGGAACGAAACCGGCGAAGAAGCCGTACGTCGTTTCAAGAAGGGCGACGAGCTGGAAACCGTCATCCTGTCGGTCGACCCAGAGCGCGAGCGCATCTCCCTGGGCATCAAGCAGCTGGAAGACGATCCGTTCTCCAACTTCGTTGCTGTCAATGACAAGGGCGCTATCGTCAAAGGCATCGTGAAAGAAGTTGACGCCAAAGGCGCCATCGTCACCCTGGCCGACGACATCGAAGCTACTCTGAAAGCTTCCGAAATCAGCCGTGACCGCGTTGAAGACGCGCGTAACGTCCTGAAGGAAGGCGAAGAGATCGAAGCCAAGATCATCAGCGTTGACCGCAAGTCCCGCGTTATCAGCCTGTCCATCAAGTCGAAGGACGATGCTGAAGAGCGCGAAGCCATCCAGAGCCTGAAAAACGCTCCGGAAGCGGCTGCCGACACCACCATGGCTGCGCTGCTGCGCGAAGCAATGGCCAAGCAGAACTGAGTTCTGTTTGATCGGTAAAAAAGGGCGACCCGCGGGTCGCCCTTTTTTTTGGCGTGGATTCAGGTTTGTGTTGTTCGTCGTGGGTTATGTGGCGTCTGGCAGATCGAGCGCCGCCCGCGCGACTGGCCGAGACAAACGTAGGAGCGAGCGCAGCTCGCGATGCATCGCGCGGGCGACGCTCGATTGACAGGTGCGGGCACTCCACCGTCAAACCCTCCGCTCTACCGCCACCCCCCCCCCCCCCCCTCAAAGCCAAACCGCATCCCAATGCGGGTAATCGCCGGCCCTGTTAACCAGTCCCGCCCGAATCGGATTTGCCACGATATATCTGGCTACCTTGATAATATCCTCGTCCCGGCGCAAGGCCCGGTCGTAATAACCTGCTTGCCAGATCGGCGACGCCTTCGCTCCGGCCTTGTGCAATGCTCTGCTGGACTGGCACTTGAACCGTTGCATCAGTGTGCCAAGCGTCGTGTTTTTCAATTCGAGCAGCCAATGCACGTGGTCTGGCATCACTACCCACGCTAGAGAATGACAGTGCTGTCTCTGTTCTGCGTGGCGCATGTTGTGGATAGCCAGGCGGGCATAGTGGAAGTTTTGAAACAAAGGTCGGCGTTGGTGGGTAACGGTTGTCAGCAGGTAAAGCCTGCCTGGTACCGAGCATCGTGCATGGCGAAGCCGGTGGCCGTGGGGTTTGAGCATTGTGTTCATCCTTGAGCACGGGCGTATGGTCGCAGCTTAGTTGCGTTGGGCGGATACCGGTGGGGATTAGGGTTGCAGCATGTAAGTGGATGGCGCGAGGTTTGTGGTGTGTGGTAGGTCGAGCGCCGCCCGCGCGGCGCATCGCGAGCTGCGCTCGCTCCTACGTTTGCCTCAGGCCGGTAACGCCTGGTTTGTTCCACGCGATATCGAGACATGCGCCAAGGCGTTTGCGCGCAATCCCCCGGGAATGACTGGTCCGAAACAAACGTAGGAGCGAGCGCAGCTCGCGATGCGCCGCGCGGGCGGCGCTTGATCTCCGCGTCACCGCAACCCCCTGGCCGCACGCCTCCAGCCCCCGCCAGCTAGACCATTCCTGTAAAACTTCAATCTTGAATTTTTTTATTAAGTCAAGAACCGCCCTGTTCAAATCCCTCCCAGCGTGCTACAAACTGGTTAAGCAATGATCTAGCTGCTTGATAACGAAGGGAAAAATATGACGAAGTCGGAGCTGATCGAACGTATTGTCACCCATCAGGGGCTGCTCTCGTCCAAGGACGTGGAGCTTGCCATCAAGACCATGCTTGAGCAGATGTCACAATGCCTTGCCACCGGCGATCGCATCGAGATTCGCGGTTTTGGCAGCTTCTCGCTGCACTATCGCGCCCCTCGCGTAGGCCGCAACCCGAAGACCGGCCAGTCGGTCAGCCTCGAAGGCAAGTTCGTGCCGCACTTCAAGCCCGGCAAAGAGTTGCGCGACCGGGTCAATGAAGAAGAGCATGAGGCCCACACCTGATTCCACAAGGAGCAATCTGATGCGTAACCTCAAGCGCGCCCTGGCGGCGGTGTTCGTGCTGCTGTTGGCGGCTGTGGTGCTGTTCTTCGTGCTGGAGAACCAGCAAACCGTCTCGTTGGTTCTGTTCGGTTGGGCCGCCCCGGCCATGCCTGTCGCCGTGCTGGTTCTGGCCGCCCTGGTCATTGGCCTGGCAGTCGGGCCATTGCTGGGTGCCTACGGCGTGCAGCGCAGCAAGCGCAAGATCAAGGCTTCGGCCCGCCAGGCAGCATTGAGCGGTAACTGAGGGTATTTCCTACATCCGTTTGGGAAAGTCCCGGCTATGCCTGCGCCGGCCGTCATGGAGTAATAACGCACTTCATTTTCGGCCCAGGCGAGTGTGCGCAGCATGGAATATCCCGTCCTTTCCCATCATGGTGGCACCCGCGGCGTCACTGGCTCCTGCCATCAACTGCACCTCGACCTGTCCACCAGCCTGCTGATCGACTGCGGCCTGGAGCAGGGCGCCGAGGCAGCGCCAGGCGCAGCATCGGCACCGTTGGGCTTCGACTTGCAGGGTATCCAGGCCCTAGTCATCACCCATGTGCATCTCGACCATGTAGGTCGCATTCCGGCATTGCTGGCTGCCGGCTACCGTGGCCCGATCCTGTGCAGCGAGCCGTCCGCCCGGCTGCTGCCACTGGTGCTGGAAGATGCCTACAAACTGAGTATCAGCAGTGAGCCCGCCCATGTGGCGAGGTATCTGGAGTTCATCCGCGACCTGATCAAGCCCGTGCCTTTCGAGCAGTGGCACACCCTGGTCGAGCGCCCCGGCCTCAGTTGCCGCATTCGCCTGCAGCGCGCTGGTCATCTGCTGGGTTCGGCCTATGTCGAATGCGATGTGCAGCGTGAACAAGCCAATACCCGATATGTGTTCTCCGGTGATCTGGGCGCCGGTGGCAACCCGTTGCTGCGCCCTGTGGTGCCCCCGGAGCGGGCCGATGTGCTGGTACTGGAAAGTACCTACGGCGACCGCCTGCACCCGCCTGCAGGCGACCGGCAGCAGCGGCTGGAAGCGGCCATCGACCGCGCTCTGGCCGATCAGGGCACGCTGCTCATTCCGGCCTTCAGTCTAGGCCGCACCCAGGAGCTGCTGTACGAGCTCGAAGGTATTCTTCATCGCAAGGCCTTGCTGAACAAGGCCGGCCCGGCCTCAGAGGGCGACCCGCTCGACTGGTCACAGCTGCCCATCATCCTTGACTCGCCACTGGCCCAGCGCATTACCGGTGTGTATCGGGAGTTGCACGACTACTGGGATGCCGAAGCCAGGGCGCGCCTGGCCGAAGGGCGCGACCCGCTTGGCTTCAGCCAGTTGATCAGCGTGGACACCCACGCCCGCCACCAGCAGGTGGTCAATTACCTGAAGAGCACCGGGCGGCCGGCGATCGTGATTGCCGGCAATGGCATGTGCTCGGGTGGGCGCATCGTCAATTACCTGAAGGCCATGCTGGGGGATCCGCGACATGAGGTGATGTTTGTCGGTTACCAGGCCAAGGGGACGCCGGGCGCGGTGATACAGGCCAGCGAAGGGGCGGAAGGGTTTGTGCAGATTGATCTGGATGGGCGGATGTATGAGGTGTGCGCAAAAGTCGTAACCTTGCCGGGCTACTCTGGTCATGCGGATCAGCAGGGGTTGGTGAGCTTCGCGCTGGATGGTGCGAAAGCCGCAAGGAAGGTTGTGCTGGTGCATGGAGAAGCTCGGGCGAAATCAGCTTTGGCCGAAGCATTAAGCAAGTGCGGCGGTAGGGAGGTCGACGTCATGGTTGCCCAGTAGCGAGCCGCAGGCCGTCGGCTCGTGGGGCGGCGGCGGAACTTTGTTGACGGTATCTTTCTCTTAGATCGGATAAGTGCTAAAGCTGTAGGTCGTTTCGAGCGGTCTGCGGTGGATGAGCAAAATGCCGCTACGCTTAGCTTCAGCTGGTCTTTCGTCAGGTCAGCTGCAGCCAAGGCTAAGCCTAGCTGGCATAGGAATCATGCAATTGGCCGGATCTAAGGAAAACGAGAACAAATGCGAAATGAACGTAGTCCCGGAGTCGAAAATGACGAAGTTGATGTTCTCGAACTCTGGCATGCCTTGTGGAGTCGTAAACTGCTCATCCTTTCGTGCGTTATTTTAGTTACTGCAGCTACTCTTGTTTATGTTTGGCTAAAGACGCCGATGTATGAGGCCAAGTCTTTTATATTGCCACCTACCAAGAATGATATTGCCCAGTTGAACTATGGCCGCACTGAAGCCAGCGGCCTCAAAGCGTTTACACCCAAAGATGTTTATCAGATTTACCTGCGCTCCCTGCAATCCGAGTCACTGCGGCGCCAGTTTTTTCGCGCGGTCTATTTGCCAAATTTGCCAGAGGTCGCCCGCCAAGGCTCTCAAGATGCACTTTATGACCAGTTTGGCAAGGTATTGACTGTGGGGGCTGTGGCGGGAGATAGTGCCGAGCGCTTTTTGATCAGGGCGTTAAGCGACGACCCCAAGATGAGTGTGAAGTGGGTAACGCGTTTTTCGGAAATGGCCAGCGACCTTGCTAAAAAGATGCTGGTTGAAGATGCCGATACTGAAGTGAAGGTGCTGGTCAAGAACCTGGAGCAACAGATCCGCAGCGCACGAGATGCGGCGCACAAGCAGCGGGAAGATCAAATCGCCCGCCTTGAAGAGGCGCTGAAAGTTGCCAAGGCAGTGAACCTGAGCAAGCCCCCCATCATTGCCAGTGGCATGGATACTGAGGTTTCTGGCGGCATGCAGGGCGCACTGACCTACATGCGCGGTAGCCAGGCCCTTGAGGCAGAGCTTGCAAACCTTCGCACGCGGGAGTCTGATGACCCATTCGTCGCCGGTTTGCGGGAGCTCCAGGAGAAACTCGACTTCTACCGCAACCTGCAGCTGAACCCGGCCGTGATCGAGGTGTTTCAGCAGGATGGTGCCATCGAGGTGCCTGATACCCCGGTCCGGCTGCGCAAATTGCTTATTGTCGTAGGGGGTGTGTTCGCAGGGCTGGTACTCGGTGTGCTCCTGGCCGCATTTACCCACCTGGTATCTACTGAAAGAGAGCGTCGTCTGGGGCGCGTGTGAGCTACCCCGCCCCCCCGAGCCTGTATGCTGCGGGAAGAGTCGAACTGATAGTAATAAATTTCAACAAGAGGCTGGTTGCGTGAAGCTCATAGAAACAAATATCTCGGACGTAGTCGTTTTTGAACCTACCGTTTTCGAGGACGACAGGGGCTGGTTCTATGAGTCTTATAGCGAGCCTAAGTTTCATGCCTTGCTCAGTGCGCAAGGTATTACCCTTCCGCCTTCTTTTGTTCAGGAAAATTGCTCTTTATCCAAAAAGGGCGTCATGCGCGGCTTGCACTATCAGCTTTATCCATTTGCCCAAGGCAAGTTGGTAAGCGTAGTCAAGGGCGCAGTGTTCGACGTGGCAGTGGATATTCGAAAAGGCTCCCCTACCTTCGGGCAGTGGGTAGGCATGGAACTGTCGGCGGCCAACCGCAAGATGATGTGGGTGCCTGAAGGCTTCGCCCATGGTTTTATCGCGCTGGAAGAAGATACGGTGTTTCAGTACCGCACGACCAATGTCTATTCCAAAGAGCATGAACGCAGCATTGCCTGGAATGACCCGGACCTTGCCATCGAATGGCCAGAGCTGGAGGGGCTGCTGATCAGTGACAAGGATGCGATTGCGCCAACCCTTGCCGAGGCTGACTTGCCACCGCTGATCCTGAAAGGGCAGGCGGAAGACTTGGTACTACCGATCATTGGTGATGATCGCGGGAGCCTGATCAGTATTGAAAAGGCGTTGAATATCCCGTTTGCCATCCGTCGCGTCTACTACATCTTCGGTACCAAGGCCGGCGTCAGCCGCGGCTTCCATGCCCACCGGGATCTCCAGCAACTGATAATCTGCCTGGCCGGCAGTTGCCGCATGACCCTGGATGACGGTACCGGCCGAGTCGACCATATGCTTGACGCGCCACAGAAAGCCTTGCTGATCAAGAATATGGTCTGGCGTGAAATGCATGATTTCAGTGAAGACTGCGTACTCATGGTCATCGCCAGTGAAACCTACGACGAGCGTGATTACATTCGCAGTTACGATGACTTCAAGAGGCTGATCGCCCATGCCTAGCATTCATGCCTTGGCCGATGTACAAACCGATGCCATCGGTGAAAAAACCAGAGTCTGGCAATACGCGGTCATCCTCAAAGGTGCGCGAATTGGCAGCAACTGCAACATATGCGCCCACACCTTGATCGAAGGAGGGGTTGTAGTCGGGGACAACGTCACTGTGAAAAGTGGTGTGTTTCTGTGGGAGGGGCTCGTGATCGAGGACAATGTCTTCATTGGCCCCAATGCTACATTCACCAACGACAGAGTACCGCGCTCCAAGTGTTACCCCGAGGCTTACGAAGTCACGGTGCTGAAGGAAGGCTGCAGCATCGGTGCAAACGCAACATTGCTCCCGGGCGTCACGATTGGTCGACATGCCATGGTAGGTGCCGGTGCCGTCGTGACAAAGGATGTACCTGATTACTGCGTGGTAGTGGGTAATCCGGCAAAAATAATAAGGGAGCTAGAGCATGGTTGATTTCCTGAATCTCAAGGCCGTCAATAAACAGTACCGCGAAGAATTGTTGCAAGCGTGTGCCGATGTCATCGATTCCGGCTGGTACATCGGCGGTAGCGCTCTGGCCCGCTTTGAAAGCAACTTTGCCGCTTATTGCGGTACCGCTCATTGCATTGGCGTGGCAAACGGCCTCGATGCGCTGACGTTGACCTTGACTGCCTGGAAACAGCTGGGGCGGGTGAAGCAGGGTGATGAAGTCATCGTCCCGGCCAATACCTACATTGCGAGCATCCTGGCGATCACCGCCAGTGGGCTGGAGCCTGTGCTCGTCGAACCTGACCCCGCAACCTTCAATATTGATACCTCCCTCATACGCCAGGCTATTACCGACAAGACGCGCGTCATCCTGCCGGTACACCTGTATGGGCAAATTGCAGACATGAAGGCGATCACCGAGATTGCCGCCGAATACGGTTTGCTGGTACTCGAAGACTCGGCCCAGGCTCACGGTGCCTCAATCGATGGCAAGCGGGCGGGGAGCTGGGGGAATGCCTCGGGCTTCAGCTTCTATCCGGGCAAGAATCTGGGTGCGCTCGGCGATGCCGGGGCGATAACCACCTCGGATGCCGAGTTGGCGGAAGTGCTGCGCGCCCTCAGAAACTACGGCTCCCATGAGAAGTACAAGAACTTGTACGTCGGAGTGAACAGTCGTTTGGACGAGATCCAGGCGGCTATGCTGGACGTGAAGCTCAAGTATCTGGGTGAAGAAATCAGCCGGCGCCGGCACATCACCACGTGCTACCGCGCGGGCATTCAAAATGCTCAAATCGTCCAGCCGCAAAATAGTGTTGTCGAGGAGCATGTCTGGCATCTGTATGTAGTACGCACGCCGCACAGAAACGATTTGCAGCAACATCTTCGCGAGCAAGGGATACAGACGCTGGTTCACTACCCAATCCCGCCTCACAGGCAGCAGGCTTACAGTCAGTACAACGGTTTGAGCCTGCCGCTGACTGAAAAAATTCATGATGAAGTGCTCAGCCTGCCTGTCGACCCCACCATGAGCGACGCGGATATTCAGACGGTCATCGATGCCTGCAACAGTTTTACTGTGTCCGGGCAATAATACATGACGTTGATCAAGACCAGTCTGCTGAATGCTATTGCTGTTTTTGTAAAGATGGCGACATTGCTGGGGCTCAACAAGGTGCTGGCCCTTTATGTAGGGCCAGCGGGTTACGCAGCGATCGGGCAATTGCAGAATGCCGTTACCATGTTCACGACACTGGCCAGCGGCGCTGTCAGCACAGGGGTAACCAAGTACACGGCGGAGTTTGCTGATCGGCCGGACGAACAACACAGGATCTGGCGAACTGCCGGGACGCTGTCACTGCTGGTTTCGTGTGTATTGGCAGTGCTGATCGTGGCCATGCGGGCACCATTGGCAGGTTGGTTTTTCAACGACGAAAAACTCGCCCCGGTGTTGGTGTGGTTTGCCGCTACCTTGGTATTTTTTGCTTTCAACTCTTTGCTGCTGGGCATTCTGAACGGCAAGAAAGACGTTCAGCGCTACGTGCTTGCCAATATTTTTGGCAGCCTGATATCGCTGGTGGTGACCTGTGCCCTGACCATTAGGCTGGGGTTGTACGGTGCGCTGGTTTCGCTGGCTGTGTACCAGTCGTTGAGCTTCGTGGCCACCTTGGTCATCTGCATGCGCACATCATGGTTCCGCCTCTCAGATTTCATCGGGGCGCTGGACAAGCAGTCCTTGTCCCGGCTGGCAAAGTTTGCCCTCATGGCCGTTGTGACAGCATGTTCTCTGCCCGTTTGCCATGTGTTCATCCGGGATTACCTGGGGGCGGAGTTCGGCTGGGATCACGCTGGTTACTGGGAGGCCATGTGGCGGTTGAGCACGGCCTATCTCATGTTGATCACCACGACGCTTGCGGTCTATTACCTGCCGAGGCTCTCGGAGCTTTCAGATGCAGGTGAACTTCGTCGGGAAATCATTCAGGGATACAAGCTCATCCTGCCCCTGACCATTGCTGCCGGCCTGGTTATCTACCTGCTCAGGGACTTCATCATCCATGTCCTTTTCTCGGCGTCATTCCTGCCCATGCGTGAGCTGTTCGCATGGCAGATGGTAGGGGACAGCTTGAAGGTCATCAGTTGGTTGATGGCCTACCTGATGCTCGGCAAGGCACTCACCCGGTTGTATCTGATTACCGAAGTCCTCTCGACGCTTTCGCTTTATGCTCTGACGGTCTATTTCACCCAGTTGTGGGGGTATGAAAAAGTTACCCTTGCATACGCGGCAAACTACCTGTTGTACGGAGTCGTGATGTATTTCTCGGTATTCCGTCGTTTGCACATTATTGTTGGCGATACGGCGCGGAGCTGAGTAGAGATGAAGGACGTCATCGAACAGTTACATGGGCGCATCCTTGGCGCTGAACCTGCCCAGGCATTGGTGCAGGCGCAGGTCTATGGGGCACTGCTCTGGGCGGTGGACCTGGGTATTTATGATGCCACCGCGCTGGAGCGCCACCTGGTGGCCCGATGCGCCAGCCAGGTCACGCTGCCGGCTGTCAGCAGCATATCGCGCGGCTGCCTGCATGTGGTCAGCGAACCCTATATGCAAGGCGGGCACACCCGGCTGATGGAGCGCCTGGCGCACATGCACGAGGGGCCTGTGGACCTGCTGGTCGCGCGCAGCGCCAAGCCCCAGGTGCTCGAACGCCTGGCAGGCTATTTCGCCCATATCGAGGTGGCGCGCGGCGATGACCCGTGCGCCCGCCTGCAGTCCATCGTCGACACCCTGGCCCAGTACGACAAGGTGGTGTTGCACATTCACCCGGACGACATCATCACCACCGTCGCCTGCGGCCTGCTGAAGCAACAACGAGGCGCCGCGCTGACAGTGTATTTCGTCAATCATGCCGACCACGTGTTCAGCTTTGGCGCGTCGGTGGCCGACGTGTATTTCGAGATCAGCGCCTACGGGCACCACCTGGACAAGAAAAAGCACCTCACCTGCCAGAAGAGCTTCCTGGCGATCCCGATCGAGACCAGCGGCGCCAAAGTGCCGGATGCCGTGCCAACCCACGAGCGGATCAAGGTGTTCAGCGCTGCCTCGGCGGCCAAGTACAAGCCCCACGGCGGCCTGGACATGCGTCCGTCGATCACGGCGATTCTTCAGCGTTTCCCCAATGCCGAGTGCTGGATCATCGGTGCCAATCCCCTGACCAACACCTGGTGGTGGACAGTGAAGCTGCGCTACCCCAAGCGCTTCTTCATCCGCCGTCACCTGCCGTACAAGGACTACCTGGCCTTTGCGGAAAAAGCCGACTTCTACCTGGACAGCTACCCTATACCCGGTGGCACGGCGTTCGCAGAGCAATTGCTCAAGGGCCGGCGTTGCGTGGGGCTGGTGGCGCCGATTCAGGGCTATTCCCCGGCAGACGGCCTGAAGGTGGCTAGCATCGACCAGCTACTGGCCAGCATCGAACAACCCCGGCCCAGTGCCTCGGTGGTGGAAGCGGTGCAGCGGGTCAACTCGCTGGAGTCGGTGAAAGCACGTTACCTGGCTTGCATCGAGCGGGGCGAATTCAGCGAGAACGAACTGGCAGCCATGTTGCCGTGGACGGGCAACCTCGATTTCATGAAACCGACAGGTAAGGTCACTAGCATGATCCCTGCGGATGTCTTCGACGCCCTGTGCCGCATAGACACGAACCTGGCGTTGCGAACGCTGTTTGCCTACGCCTGGGTGCCGAGAATCAAGCTCTTGATCAAGGTCACGCTGTTCCGGCTGGCCAGGCTGACCAGAGCGCGAGGGTGAGTGTGATCAGGATCTTTATCGGCGTGCTGTTCTGCCTGCTGTTCTTCAGCGACTTCGTCGTGTTGACGCTGGGGCTGGGCAGTGTGTTTGCCGGTTGGCGAGAAATGCTCAGCCTGCTGATGATCATGTGGCTGCTGCTGCGGGTGCTGGCCAGTGTCACGGCACGTGGCATGGTCAACCTCGAAGTCGGGCGGTGGTTGCTGGTCGTGCTGTTCTTCGTCTTCCTGTATCTGCTGTTTGGCGACCTTAGCGCGTCGTCGGTGCGCATGTTCCGCGCACTGGCCGTGCCGGTGTTCGTCGGCATGGCGGTGGCCATCTGGGCCCACGCGGTGTCGACCGAGAAGAAGCTGCGCCATGTGTACTGGTCGGTTCTGGCGATGAGCGTACTTACCGGCGTGTATGCGTTTTACCAGTACCTGACCATCGCCTCGGCCGAGCAGTTCTGGTACTGGCCGCTGCTTACCGCCAAAGGCTATGAGTTACAACCCTACAACTCGATGCGTGACGGGCTGCCGCGGGTTTCGGGCTTCTTTACCGGCACGCTGGAATTTTCTGCAGTTATCCTCAATACCGCCGCCATGACCCTGGCCGTGTTGCTAAGCGGGCGCAACTGGTCATTGTTCCGGCGCCTGCTGCTGAGTGCTGCCTTCCTGCTGCTGTGCGGGCTGATTGTGATCGGTTCGGTGCGCACGGCCATGATCGGCCTGGTGTGCATCTGCTCGATGCTGGTGGCGGCCCGGGTACTGCGTACGGCCTGGCTGATCTCGCTATTGGGCTACCTGCAGTTCGTGGGTCTGACCGCAGCGATTTTCGCCTACCTGTCGATGGGCTACACCGGGGACTTGTCGGCACTGGACCGTGAGCGGCAGTGGCTGCACATGTTTGAGGTGCTTGGCGCGCACCCCATGGGCTATGGCTTTGGCGCAGTAGGCCCGGGCCAGCCGCACTGGTTCGATTCGTTCTGGCTCAACCTGCTGGCCACCTGCGGTCTGGTCGGCCTGCTGATCATGGCCGGGTTGATCCTTTGGTATCACAAGCTGGTGACGATCATCGTCCGGGACAGGCCCCACGCCAGCTCCTGGAAAAACGGCCTGGGCAACTTCGTGATTGCCAGCTACCCGTTCTTCCTGAGCTCGTTCTTTTTCCAGTCCTATACGAACAGTGTTGTCCTCTACATTTTCGCGATCGTGGTGATGGTGATCATTGGTGAAAACAGAAGAACAAAAGTTGAGCCTGGCAGTCCTGATCGTTCTGTATCGGAAAACTAGCCAGGACTCGATTGCCCTGCAGTCACTGCTCGCGCAGCAGGCGCTTTTGCATGACGAGGGTATCGACCTGCAGCTGTACGTCTGGAACAACTCCCCAGGCGTGGCGCAGCCGTGCCCAGGCGTGCGCTGGTACGAGGCGGACAACCAGCGGCTTTCGGTGGTCTACAACCAGGTGGCCGAACAGGCGTTTGCCGCCGGGGTCGACCTGTTCATGATCTCGGACGATGATACCAACTATTCGGATGTAAGCCTTTCCCACTGCCTGGAACAGATTCAGCAAGTGCTCAACACGCATGATGGTGATCAGGTTGGTGTATACCTGCCAATGATGGTCAGTAACAACCAATTGGTCAGCCCAGGAGCACGTTGGCAATTCAAGGGCCGTTTGACACCCTCCGTCACCCCCGGCGTAGTCCGTTCAAAGAACCTTGTGGGTATCAATAGCGGTTTGATCTTCACCAAAGCCTGCTACCAGCGCATGTCTCCGTTTTATGATGAGCGCTTACGCTTTTATGCCACCGACAGCAACTTTTTTATTCGCTATGAAAAGGTATTTCCTAAAGCCTGCGTGCTGGATGTGACGATTGCACATGACCTGTCCGAGCACAGCGCCGATACTCCTGCGCGCGCTTTGTTTCGGTTTGAGGAGATGGTATTCGGCCTGCGTATCAGTTTCGAATCGCACTCGTTGGCAATCCGTGGCTTGCTGAATACCTATCTGTTGTATGCCGCTGTGCGCAAGGCCGTGGCTTACCGTCGCCTGTCTTTCTTGAAGGCATTGTTTGTCACTAGGGAGTTGGCGAAATGAACGAAGAGCAAAGAAGCAGCGCCGGGAAGCAGTTACATTGTGCCCACCTACTGAATGATTACAGCGGCAGCCCGCGTATGCTGGGGCAGACCATCTCCGCTTTACAGTCGCGGGGGCACGCATGCAGCGTGTATGTCGGAAGCAATGGACGAGGCGTATTGGATGAGCTGGATGTTCCCGCTTATAAGTATACGTACAGGCGTTTCGGCAATCGGTGGCTGACTTTACTGGCATATTTCTGGTCCCAGTTCGCTCTGTTTCTTGTCCTTTTCAGGCGCTTGCGGCCAGGTGCGGTAGTTCTGGTCAACACAATGATGCCGTTTGGCGCAGCCCTGGCTGGAAAAGTTCGGGGCGCGACCGTGGTCTATCACCTGCACGAGACGTCGATCAAACCGGCTGTGCTCAAAAAATTTCTCCGTTGGGTTATAGGTTACTGTGCCAGCAAAGTTCTATATGTTTCAAAATACCTGCAGCAAAATGATGCGATTGTGGGCGTGCCTGGGATCACGGTTTACAACGGTCTGGCCGAATCCTTTCAGCGCCAAGCTGTTTCCACCGTTTATAAGCACCTGCATCATGGGCAGTTTAACGTCTTGATGTTGACGTCCTTGAAGGCTTACAAGGGCGTTAACGAATTTGTGGATTTGGCGTCGGCTATGGTTGACCAACGTCAGGTGAAGTTCTCATTGGTTCTTAGCGCCAGCCAGGGTGAGGTGGACGACTATTTCAAGAACCTGGCGGTACCCGAAAACCTGGATCTTCACTCTGCCACTTCGGATGTGGGGCGGTTCTACTCAAGCGCCAGCTTGGTAATGAATCTGTCTCGCGTCGACAGCTGCGTCGAAACCTTTGGCCTGACCATTCTCGAGGCGATGGCCTTCGGCATCCCGACTATCGTGCCCCCGGTAGGCGGTCCGGTCGAACTGGTCAGTGACGGGGTTGAGGGCTACCAGATCGATTCGAAAAACCATGAACAACTGGTGCGCACTGTTGCGCGCCTGTCGCAGGACCCACACGTGTGCCAGGCACTGTCCGAGTGCGCACGTAGGAAAGCGAGTGAGTTTTCCACTGCCAACTTCCAGAAAAATATCGTGATGGTGTTTGATGACCTATAAGATTGCAGTGATTGGTACGGTCGGTTTACCCGCTCAATACGGTGGTTGGGAAACACTGACCGAGCAATTGGTGCGCAACCTGCCGGGTGACTGCGAACTCACCGTATATTGCAGTGCGCCCCATTACCCCCAGCGCCCGAAGTTTTTCGAACGTGCCCGCCTGGTCTACCTGAACCTCAAGGCCAATGGCGTGCAAAGCATTCCGTACGATGTGCTGAGCATGCTGCACGCCTACCGCAAGCATGACCTGATGTTGATTCTGGGTGTTTCCGGCTGCATTGCCCTGCCATTCATGCGCCTGCTGAGCCGCAAGCCGATCGTGGTGAACATCGACGGCTATGAATGGAAGCGTGCCAAGTGGTCCAACTTTGCCCGCTGGTTCCTGAAGTTGTCCGAAGCGGTGGCCGTGCGTTTTGCCCACGCCGTCATCACCGACAACAAAGTGTTGCAGGAATACGTGACCGCCGAATACAACAAGCCCAGCGAACTGATTGCCTACGGTGGCGACCAGGCCCGGGCCGGCGAGCCAAGCGAGCAAGCCCGCCAGGCTTACCCCTTCCTGGGTGCGCCCTATGCCTTTACGGTGTGCCGCATCGAGCCGGAGAACAACATCCATGTCATTCTCGAAGCCTTCGCCGGCTCTGGCATGCCGCTGGTGATCATCGGCAACTGGAACCACAGCGAATACGGCGTGCAACTGCGCAAGCAATACGAAGAGGTAAGCAACATTCACCTGCTGGACCCGATCTACGACGTGGAGCAACTGAGCCCGCTGCGCAGCAATGCCACGGTTTACCTGCATGGACACAGCGCCGGCGGCACCAACCCGTCGCTTGTCGAAGCCATGTGGCTGGGCCTGCCGGTGGTGGCCTTCGATGTGTCGTTCAACCGCGCCACCACCGAAGACCAGGCGCTGTACTTTGCCGACAGCACCTCGCTGCGCAACCACGCCCAAGCCCTGTTTGCCGATGAAGGCGCCCGTGCGCAACTGTCGGCGCGCCTGCATGAAATTGCCAACCGCCGTTACCGATGGTCGGTGGTGGCAGACCAGTACCGTAGCGTGTTCACCCGCCTGCTGGGCCGGGTGGGGAGAGGCTGATGGCCGAGCAAGGCAACGGGCAACGGCCAGGTATCCTGGCCACCGGCGGTAGCGGTTTTGTCGGCAAGGTGTTGCTGCAGCGGCTTGCTGCAGACACACGCTGGGCGCCGCGCGCGCTGGTACGGCAAGCGCCTGGCCAGCGGCTGGCGGGCGTCGACTACCGGCCATACAGCGAACTGGCGGCGGTGGATGTTGCGTCCGGGCATTTCGAGCAGGTCGACACCGTAATCCACCTGGCCTCCCGCGTGCACGTAATGCAGGAATCCGCCGCCGATCCGCTGGCCGAGTTCCGCCGGGTAAACGTGGAAGGTACCCTGAGCCTGGCCCGAGCCGCCGCCCAGGCCGGTGTGCGGCGCTTCATTTTTGTAAGTTCGGTGAAGGTGAACGGCGAAACCACCAACGGCCGCCAGCCGTTCACCGCCGATGAAACCCCCGCGCCTTCGGACCCGTACGGCATCTCCAAGCGCGAAGCCGAAGACGGCCTGCGCCAACTGGCGGCTGAAACCGGGCTGGAAGTGGTGATTGTGCGCCCGGTGCTGGTGTATGGTCCAGGCGTGAAAGCCAACTTCCGCAGCATGATGAACTGGCTGAGCAAAGGCGTGCCGCTGCCGTTTGGCGCCATCCACAACAAACGCAGCCTGGTGGCGCTGGACAACCTGGTGGACCTGCTACTGACCTGCATCGACCACCCGGCCGCCGCCAACCAGACTTTTCTGGCAAGCGACGGCCACGACCTGTCCACCACCGAACTGCTGCAACGGTTGGGCAAGGCGCTGGGCAAGCCAGCCAGGTTGTTGCCCGTGCCCGCTGCCTGGCTGAAGGGCGCGGCCACCTTGGCCGGCAAGGCCGGGCTGGCTCAGCGCCTGTGCGGCTCGCTGCAGGTAGACATTGGCAAAACCCGTGAACTGCTGGGCTGGCAGCCCCCGCTGGATGTCGACCAGGCACTGCGGGCCACGGCACTCAACTTTCTGAAAGAGCAAGACAAATGATGGCATGGTGGCTTATCCCCCTGGTCGCAGGGGCATCCCTGCTTTTGACCGCAGTGCTGCGGCGCTACGCCCTGAACAAGCAGATCATCGACGTGCCCAACGCACGCAGTTCGCACACCGTGCCAACCCCACGGGGTGGCGGTGTGGCCATTGTGCTGAGCTTTCTTGGCTGCTTGCCGCTGCTGGGCCTGGCGGGCGCTGTGCCGCTGCCGGCACTGGTTGCCATCGGCGGGGCAGGGGCACTGATCGCGGTAATCGGCTTCATGGACGACCACGGCCACATCGCTGCCCGCTGGCGCCTGCTTGGCCACTTCGCCGCGGCCGCCTGGATGCTGTACTGGCTGGGTGGCCTGGCGCCGCTGCAAGTGTTCGGCTTTACCCTGGACCTGCAGTGGTTCGGCTACATCCTGGCCGCGTTCTACAGCGTGTGGATGCTCAACCTGTATAACTTCATGGATGGTATCGACGGCATCGCCAGCGTCGAAGCGGTGACCGCTTGCCTGGGCATGGTGCTGCTCTCGGCCCTGGCCGGTGTGCCACAGTTGATGGCGCTGCCACTGTTGCTGGCCGCGGCCACGCTGGGCTTCCTGTTCTGGAACTTCCCGCCGGCCAGGATCTTTATGGGTGACGCCGGCAGTGGTTTCCTTGGTATCGTGCTGGCAGGCCTGTCGCTGCAGGCGGCCTGGGCCGCGCCGCAGTTGTACTGGTGCTGGCTGATCCTGTTGGGCGTGTTCGTGGTCGACGCTACCTTCACCCTGATCCGCCGCCTGCTGCGCGGCGACAAGGTGTACGAAGCGCACCGCAGTCACGCCTACCAGTTCGCCTCGCGCCACTATGGCAAGCACCTGCCGGTAACCCTGGCTGTGGCCGGGCTCAACCTGTTCTGGCTGCTGCCGGTGGCCTTGTGTGTGCTGTTGCTGGGCCTGGACGGCGTGTTGGGCGTGATCATCGCCTACCTGCCATTGGCGTTTCTGGCCGTGCGCTGGCGCGCCGGTGCACTCGAACACTAGCTAGAGTGATAGAAAGAAGACGCTAGACATGTCACTTTGCAACACTCTCAGAGGTTCTATGGATAAGCTGCGCTCAAGACTGCTTGGACTATCTCGACGTCACAAACGGCTGATCCAGGTAGCGACCGATGTAATTCTGGTCTGGTTCGCGCTGTGGCTGGCGTTTGTCGTGCGCCTGGGCATCGATGACCTGGCCAACCCTGTCCGTGATCACACCTGGCTGTTCATCACGGCGCCGATCATCTCGATCCCGCTGTTCATCCGCTTTGGTCTTTACCGTGCGGTGATGCGCTATTTCGGCAATGACGCACTGATCGCCATCATCAAGGCGGTGACCCTGTCGGCGCTGATCCTCGGTTTCATCATCTACTGGGCCAGCAACCACCAGAACGTGGTGCCGCGTTCGATCACCTTCAACTACTGGTGGCTGAGCCTGATCATGGTCGGCGGCCTGCGGCTGGCCATGCGCCAGTACTTCCTCGGCGACTGGTTTGCCACTGCCGTGCAGCACGTGCCCTTCGCCAACCGCGACGACGGCCTGCCACGGGTGGCCATCTACGGCGCTGGCTCGGCCGGTAACCAGCTGGTGGCGGCGCTGCGCATGGGCAAGGCCATGCGCCCGGTAGCGTTCATCGACGACGATGCCAGCATCACCGACCGGGTGATCGCCGGCCTGCAGGTGTACCAGCCGGAACAGCTGCAACGCATGATCGACGATACCGGCGCCGAAGAAATCCTGCTGGCGCTGCCCTCGGTCAGCCGCAGCCGTCGCCGCGAAATTCTCAACCTGCTGGAAGGCTACCCGCTGCACGTGCGCAGTGTGCCCGGCTTCATGGACCTGGCCAGTGGCCGGGTCAAGGTGGACGACATCCAGGAAGTGGACATTGCCGACCTGCTGGGACGCGACGCGGTGCCGGCGCAAGGCGACCTGCTAAAGCACTGCATCATCGACCAGACAGTGATGGTGACCGGTGCCGGCGGCTCGATCGGCTCCGAGCTGTGCCGCCAGATCCTCGGGCAGACACCGCGCACCCTGCTGTTGTTCGATCACAGCGAATTCAACCTGTACACAATTGCCGGCGAACTGGAGCAACGCATCACTCGCGAAGGCCTGGCCGTGCAGGTGATCCCCATCCTCGGCTCGGTCCGCGATCAGGCCAAGATGCTCGACGTGATGCGCGCCTGGCAGGTGGACACCGTCTACCACGCCGCAGCCTACAAGCACGTACCGATCGTCGAGCACAACATTGCCGAAGGCCTGACAAACAACGTGTTCGGCACCCTGTACACCGCCCAGGCGGCGCTACAGGCCGGGGTTGCCAACTTTGTGCTGATTTCCACCGACAAGGCCGTGCGCCCCACCAACGTGATGGGCAGTACCAAGCGCCTGGCCGAAATGGTGCTGCAGGCCCTTAGCCGTGAGCTGGCGCCAGTACTGATGGGTGAAACCGGCAACGTCTCGCAGGTGAACAAGACCCGCTTCACCATGGTGCGCTTCGGCAATGTGCTGGGTTCGTCGGGTTCGGTCATTCCGCTGTTCCACAAGCAGATCAAGGCCGGTGGGCCGCTGACCGTCACCCATCCAAAAATCACCCGCTATTTCATGACCATCCCCGAGGCCGCGCAGTTGGTGATCCAGGCCGGTTCCATGGGGCAGGGCGGTGATGTGTTCGTGCTGGACATGGGCGAACCAGTGAAGATCGTGGAGCTGGCGGAAAAGATGATTCACCTGTCCGGCTTCAGCATCCGCTCCGAGCGCAACCCGCTGGGCGACATCGCCATCAATTTCACCGGCCTGCGCCCGGGCGAGAAGTTGTACGAAGAGCTGCTGATCGGGGACAACGTGATTGCCACCCGCCACCCCATGATCATGAGCGCCCACGAGGACTACCTGCCCTGGGATGTGCTGAAGCAGCGCCTTGACGCCCTGCGCGCGGCGACTGCGGAAGATGACTTTGCCACCGTGCGACAGCTGCTGCGTGACACCGTAAGCGGCTATGTGCCTGGCGGCGAAATTGTGGATTGGCTGTACCAGCGCCGGCGCTTGGAGCCCTGAACGCTGCACTTACAAAATGAACGGCGGTGCCGATACAGGAACGCCTACATGAACTTCAAAAGCTGTGAAGTTTGAACGCGGGAATTGGGAAGAACTGAACGATGACTATTCTGGTAACTGGTGGTGCGGGCTTCATTGGCGCGAACTTCGTGCTGGACTGGCTGGCCGGCAATGACGAGCCCGTGGTCAATCTCGACAAACTCACCTACGCAGGCAACCTGCAGACCCTTAGCAGCCTGCAGGACGACGCGCGGCACATTTTCGTGCATGGCGACATTGGTGATTCCGCGCTGGTGGAACAGCTGCTGAAAACCCACCAGCCGCGCGCCATCGTCAACTTTGCCGCCGAGTCGCACGTCGACCGCTCGATTCACGGCCCGGAAGACTTCATCGAAACCAACATCGTCGGCACCTTTCGCCTGCTGGAAGCGGTACGCGCGTATTGGGGTGGCCTGGATGAGCCGGCGCGCAAGGCTTTTCGCTTCCTTCATGTGTCCACCGACGAAGTTTACGGTTCGTTGGCCGCCGGCGAACCGGCCTTTACCGAAACCCACCAGTACCAGCCCAACAGCCCGTACTCGGCCAGCAAGGCCGCCAGCGACCACCTGGTGCGCTCGTACCACCACACCTACGGCCTGCCGGTGCTGACCACCAACTGCTCGAACAACTACGGCCCTTACCACTTCCCGGAAAAGCTCATCCCGCTGATGATCGTCAACGCCCTGGCCGGCAAACCGCTGCCGGTATACGGCGACGGCCAGCAGATTCGCGACTGGCTGTACGTCAAGGACCACTGCAGCGCTATCCGCCGCGTGCTGGAAGCCGGCAAGACCGGCGAGGTGTACAACGTGGGCGGCTGGAACGAAAAGCCCAACCTGGAAATCGTCAACCGCGTGTGCGCCCTGCTGGACGAACTGCGCCCCCGCGCCGACGGCAAGCCCTACGCCGAGCAGATCACCTACGTGACCGACCGCCCAGGCCATGACCGCCGCTACGCCATCGACGCCCGCAAGCTCGAGCGCGAACTGGGCTGGAAGCCTGCCGAAACCTTCGAAACCGGCATTCGCAAGACCGTGGCCTGGTACCTCGACAACCAGGAGTGGGTGCAGAACGTACAGTCCGGCAGCTACCGCGACTGGGTCGAGAAAAACTACGCAGGGCGCTCGGCATGAAGATTCTGCTACTGGGCAAGGACGGTCAGGTAGGTTGGGAACTACAACGCAGCCTGGCCCCACTGGGCCAGGTGCTGGCGCTCAATTCCCGTAGCCAGGCCCACTGCGGCGACCTGGCCAACCTGCCGGGCCTGGCCGAAACAGTGCGCGCCTACGCCCCCGATGTAATCGTCAACGCCGCCGCCTACACTGCCGTGGACAAGGCGGAAAGCGACCGCGAACAAGCCTTCAAGGTAAACGCCGAAGCCGTCGGCGTGCTGGCCCGCGCCGCCGCCGACTGCGGAGCATTGCTGGTGCATTACTCCACCGATTACGTGTTCCCGGGGCAGGGCACTCAAGCCTGGCGCGAAGACGACAGCGTCGGCCCATTGAATGCCTATGGCGAAAGCAAGCTGGCTGGCGAACAGGCCATCCAGGCCGCCGGTTGCCAGCACCTGATCTTCCGAACCTGCTGGGTATATGCCGCACGCGGCAACAACTTCGCCAAGACCATGCTGCGCCTGGCTGCGGAACGCGACAGCCTGGGCGTGATCGACGACCAGCACGGCGCCCCGACCGGTGCTGAACTGATCGCCGACATCACCGCCCACGCCATCACCGCCACCCGCCGCGACCCGGCCCTGGCCGGCCTGTACCACCTGGCGGCGGCCGGCGAAACCACCTGGTGCGGCTACGCCCGTTACGTGCTGGAGCAGGCAGCGGCCCTAGGTGTGCCATTGAAAGCCCACGCCGAACAGGTCAACCCGTTGACCACCGACGCCTACCCGACCCCGGCCAAGCGGCCGGCCAATTCGCGTCTGGACACCCATAAACTGCAGCAAGCCTTTGCCCTGAACCTGCCAGATTGGCGCCTGGGTGTGGCTCGCATGCTTACGGAAATACACGAGAAATGACCACTATGAAGCGTAAAGGCATCATTCTGGCGGGCGGGTCGGGTACCCGTCTGCACCCCGCGACCCTGGCTATTTCCAAGCAGCTGCTGCCGGTTTACGACAAGCCGATGATCTACTACCCGCTGACCACCCTGATGCTGGCGGGTATCCAGGACATCCTGATCATCTCTACCCCGCAGGACACCCCGCGTTTCGAGCAACTGCTGGGCGACGGCCACCAATGGGGCATCAACATCAGTTACGCCGTGCAGGCCTCGCCAGACGGCCTGGCGCAGGCCTTCCTGATTGGTGAAGACTTCATTGGCAACGACCTGTCGGCACTGGTGCTGGGCGACAACATCTATTACGGCCACGACTTCCAGCAACTGCTGCGCAACGCCATGGACCGCGGCGAAGGCGCCAGCGTGTTCGCCTACCACGTGCACGACCCCGAGCGTTACGGCGTGGTCGAGTTCGATGAGAAGGGCAAGGCGATCAGCCTGGAGGAGAAGCCGACCAAGCCGAAATCCAGCTATGCCGTGACCGGGTTGTACTTCTACGACAAGGACGTGGTCGAGATCGCCAAAGGCATCAAGCCATCTGCGCGGGGTGAGCTGGAGATTACCGATTTGAACCGGGTGTATTTGGAGCAGAACCGGTTGTCGGTGGAGATCATGGGGCGCGGGTATGCCTGGCTGGATACCGGGACGCATGATTCGTTGCTCGAGGCGAGTGGGTATATCGCGACTATTGAGCGGCGGCAGGGGTTGAAGGTGGCTTGTCCGGAAGAGGTGGCGTATAGGCAGGGGTGGATTGGGGCGGAGCAGTTGCTGAAGTTGGCGGAGCCGTTGGCTAAGAATGGGTATGGGCAGTATTTGAAGAGGTTGGTGCAGGATAAAGTTTATTGAGGGGGCTAAATTTCCGCCTTTTAAGGTGTAGAGGCTCGAGATTACATGGCAGATGCCTTGGCTTGTACCTGGGCAGACAGTTTATCCGGGTATGCCAACGCCATTCATTGGTGAAGCCACAGGCATAGGTCAGCCATTGAATGAGCCTGCCTCTAATGTGAAACACTGATCCAGGCGACGGTACCTGCGCCGGTTTCCGATAAAGCGAGCGCAGGGCTGCCGGCGCAGGTGATGGATACATTGTGCGGTGCTGCATGGCCCAAGCTCGGCGCAAGCTTTTCGACTTGTAGGTAGTGAACGAGAGTCAACTGGCTGAACAGGCCCAGCGCGCGATCGGTGGCAAGTACGAACTCGAAAGCCAGGCTGGAGGTATGAGTGGTGAAGATCGTTGGCGAATATGAAGGGAAAGCGGTGCCAATTATCAAAGCGCAGCAACAGTCAGTTGGAAAAACAGGTACGACTGTGTGCTCGGCCGATCTAACGGGTTGTTCACCATGTAGCTGCGCAGATGCAGCGGGCGGCGGCAATTATGAGTCTGTCCAGTCGGCGCGCATGAATGGACATGATCCATATGCTGTCTCAAAGATTTGCTGACGCGGCTTTCGACACTGCGGGTGAGCAAGATCGGGTAGCTGTTGCCGCAGTCGTTGATGCTGCTTTCACTTACGCGAGATGAGTAGGGCGGGCGGTTGGAAAAAAACAATTCTGTTAGAAAAGATCTTATTGATCTCTAGTGTTCTTATTTAATTGTTCTGATTGGGTTTGAGGTATTTTTATTGGCTCGTTAATGTTTAAGGTGGAATCTAAAATTATTGATGTGTCTTAGCGATGCAGATGGTGTTTTCTTGTAATTTGCCCCTTCGATCATCCGTTTTTATCAAGTGATGTTTACAGGCTCCTGATGTTGTGCAGTAGATAGGTAGCTTTTGTTGATTTTTTTTTGTTTTCGTGATAGGCGGGCGGTTGCTGTTGGCGTGGGTGTACCGTTTGTCAGGCCGGCGGAGTAGTGGGCTAGCCTGTTGCTGCGAGCCCTCTGGCGCGCTATTTTCGCAGCGATAGAATTCGATCGTGTCGGGTTGCCATGCTTGGATCCAAAGTGTAATATTTTGCGCCATTTTTGAAATACTTTTCTTACACCTTGGAAGCGGAACTCCATAATGTCATTGGCGGCAGTTGATAAGTTCAAGAGCAGGGACGCAGTTATCGGTATCGTTGGTCTGGGGTATGTTGGGCTGCCTCTGATGCTTCGCTATAACGCTATCGGTTATTGCGTTTTGGGTATCGATATTGATCCCGTGAAGGTGGAAAAGCTCAATCAGGGGGAAAGCTACATTGAGCATATTCCATGCGAATCGGTCGCCAGGGCGCGCGAAAGCGGGTTTTCGGCAACTACCGATTTCAGTCGGGTTGCTGAGTGCGATGCACTGATTCTGTGTGTGCCGACACCGCTCAATAAATATCGCGAACCCGACATGAGCTTCGTGATCAACACCACGGACGCGCTCAAGCCTTACCTGCGGGCAGGTCAGGTCGTTTCTCTGGAGAGCACCACCTACCCGGGTACAACCGAAGAAGAGCTGTTGCCTCGTGTTCAGGAAGGTGGCCTGAAGGTGGGTGAGGATATCTTCCTGGTCTATTCGCCGGAGCGTGAAGACCCGGGCAATCCGAATTTCGAAACTCGTACCATTCCGAAGGTTATTGGTGGTCATACGCCCCAGTGCCTGGAAGTTGGTATCGCCTTGTACGAGCAGGCCATTGATCGCGTTGTGCCAGTGAGCTCGACCAAGGCTGCAGAGATGACCAAGCTGCTGGAGAACATCCATCGCGCGGTGAACATCGGCCTGGTCAACGAAATGAAGGTCGTTGCTGATCGCATGGGTATCGACATCTTCGAAGTCGTCGATGCGGCAGCCACCAAACCGTTCGGCTTCACTGCCTATTATCCTGGTCCGGGTCTGGGTGGTCACTGCATTCCGATCGATCCTTTCTACCTCACTTGGAAAGCGCGTGAGTACGGCTTGCACACACGCTTCATCGAGTTGTCTGGTGAGGTTAACCAGGCCATGCCGGAATATGTGGTCGGCAAGCTGATGGATGGCCTCAACGAGCAAGGCAAGGCCGTGAAGGGTAGTCGCGTGCTGGTGCTCGGCATTGCTTACAAGAAGAACGTCGATGACATGCGCGAATCGCCATCGGTGGAAATCATGGAGCTGATCGAAGCCAAAGGCGGCGTGGTTGCCTACAGCGACCCACACGTGCCAGTCTTCCCGCAAATGCGAGAGCATCACTTCACGCTCAGCAGTGAGGCCTTGACCGCAGAAAACCTGGCGTCGTTCGATGCAGTGGTGTTGGCTACCGATCATGACAAATTCGACTATGAGCTGATTCAGCGCAGCGCTCGACTGGTCATCGACAGCCGCGGCAAGTACCGTGCACCTGCTGAAAACGTAATCAAGGCCTGATTGCGTCCCCGCTCTGCCTAGCCGGCATCGATCACGTCGATGTCGGCTTGCTGCTTATCGAATTTATGCGAGAGGTTAGGATGAAGCGTTTCGCCCTCATTGGTGCTGCTGGTTACATCGCTCCACGCCACATGCGTGCCATCAAGGACACAGGTAATGAATTGGCCTGCGCCTACGACATCAACGATTCTGTCGGCATCATCGACAGCATTTCCCCGGCCAGTGAGTTCTTCACCGAGTTCGAGCGCTTCTATGATCATGCCTGGCGCCTCAAGCGTGACCCGGCCACGGCATTGAATTACGTTTCCGTCTGCTCGCCCAACTACCTGCACCACCCGCACATCACGGCCGGCCTGCGCCTGGGTTGCGATGTGATCTGTGAGAAACCTCTGGTGCCCACCGCCGCGATGCTGGATGACCTGGCACTGGTGGAAAAGGAAACCGGAAGCCGCCTGTGGAACATCCTGCAGTTGCGCCACCACCAGGCGATCATCGCGCTGAAGGATCGTGTGCAAAGTGGCAAGCGGGATCACAAGCACGATGTCGAACTGACCTACATCACTTCCCGTGGCAAGTGGTACATGGAAAGCTGGAAAGGTGACCCGCGTAAGTCGTTCGGTGTTGCCACCAACATTGGCGTGCACTTCTACGACATGCTGCATTTCATCTTCGGCAAGCTGCAGCGTAACGTCGTGCACTTTGTCAATGAGCACAAAGCTGCCGGTTACCTGGAGTACGAGAACGCGCGCGTACGCTGGTTCCTGTCCATCGATGCCAACGACCTGCCAGATAGCGTCAAGGGCAAGAAGCCGACCTACCGTTCCATTACTTGCGATGGTGCGGAGATCGAATTCTCGGAAGGTTTCACCGATCTGCACACTGTGAGCTACCAGTCCATTCTCGATGGTAAGGGCTATGGCATCGAAGATGCGCGCCACTGCGTGGAAACCGTCGAGACCATTCGTACCTTGGCGTTGAGCCGTCCGACGGACAACGAAGGCCATCCGTTCCTGGCTCGCCTGCTGGGTTGATAAGCATTGCGGCTTCGCCAGCATTGGCTGGCGAACGCAGGTCGAGGTAATTCATGAGTTTCTACCAGCACCCGAGCGCCATCGTTGATGATGGTGCGCAGATCGGTGCAGACTCGCGGGTCTGGCACTTCGTGCATGTCTGTGGTGGCGCGCGTATCGGCAAAGGCGTGTCCCTTGGGCAAAACGTTTTTGTTGGCAACAAGGTGGTCATCGGCGACCATTGCAAGATTCAGAACAACGTCTCGGTCTATGACAATGTGACCCTCGAAGAGGGGGTTTTTTGTGGTCCGAGCATGGTGTTCACCAATGTTTACAACCCGCGTTCGCTGATCGAGCGCAAGAGTGAATACCGCGACACCGTAGTCGGCAAAGGCGCCACGCTGGGCGCCAACTGCACGATCGTGTGTGGTGTGACCATTGGCCGGTTTGCCTTTGTCGGTGCCGGTGCGGTGGTCAACAAGAACGTAGCTGACTATGCCTTGGTCGTGGGTGTCCCGGCCCGGCAGATTGGCTGGATGAGCGAGCACGGCGAACAGCTCGAGCTGCCCTTGGAGGGCGAGGCTGTCGCGGTGTGCGCGCACTCCGGTATTCGTTATGTATTGCATGGAAATGTCGTCAGCAAGGAGAACGGGCTATGATCGATTTCATTGATCTGAAGGCTCAGCAGAATCTGATCAAGGACAAGATCGAAGCCGGCATCGCCCGCGTTCTTGCCCATGGCAACTACATCCTCGGCGCTGAGGTCGCAGAGCTCGAAGAGCGTCTGGTGGCTTTCACTGGCGCGGCGTACTGCATTACGGTCGCCAACGGTACCGATGCCCTGCAGATCGCCCAGATGGCGCTCGGGATCGGCCCGGGGGATGAGGTCATCACTCCAGGTTTCACCTACATCGCCACGGCTGAAACCGTTGCATTGCTCGGTGCCAAGCCGGTCTACGTGGATGTCGACCCGAAGACCTACAACCTTGACCCAGCCAAGCTTGAAGCGGCGATCACGCCGCGCACCAAGGCCATCATTCCTGTTTCCCTGTATGGCCAGTGCGCCGACTTCGACGCGATCAACGCCATTGCTGCCAAGCACGGCATTCCGGTTATCGAGGATGCGGCGCAGAGTTTTGGTGGGCAATACAAGGGCAAGCGCTCCTGCAACCTGACCACCATCGCTTGCACCAGCTTCTTCCCAAGCAAGCCGTTGGGCTGCTATGGAGATGGTGGGGCCATTTTTACCAACGATGCAGAGCTGGCCAAGGTTTTGCGCCAGATTGCCCGTCATGGCCAGGATCGCCGTTATCACCATGTCCGTGTGGGCGTGAACAGTCGTTTGGATACGCTGCAGGCGGCGATTCTGCTGCCGAAGCTGGAAATCTTTGAGCAGGAACTCATCCAGCGTGATCAGGTTGCTGCTCGCTATGCCGGGCTGCTTGAAGTAGCCGGTATCGCAGCACCTTTCGTCGAAGCGCACAATCAGAGCGCTTGGGCCCAATACACTGTGCAGGTTGCAGAGCGTGATACGGTCCAGGAGCGCCTCAAGGCAGTCGGCGTGCCCACTGCGGTGCACTACCCGATTCCGCTCAACCGCCAGCCTGCGGTGCGGGACGACCAGGCCCAGCTGCCGATTGGTGACGCCATTGCCGCTCGTGTCATGAGCTTGCCGATGCATCCGTACCTCGACGAAGCCTCCCAGCGTCACATCATCACTGCCTTGAAAGAGAGCCTCAGCGCATGACCCGCAAAATCGTCACAATCGTCGGCGCACGCCCTCAATTCATCAAGGCTGCGGCTGTCTCTCGAGAGATTCTCAAGCACTCCGGTGAAATCGAAGAGGTCATGATTCACACCGGCCAGCATTACGACCCGAACATGTCCCAGGTGTTTTTCGATGAGCTGGAGATCCCGGCACCGAAATACAACCTCGAGGTGTCGGGAGGCACTCATGGTGTCATGACCGGTCGTATGCTTGAAGGCATTGAAAAGATCCTGATCGAAGAAAAGCCGGATTGGGTGCTGATCTACGGGGATACCAACTCCACTTTGGCGGGTGCGCTGGCTGCGTCCAAACTGCACATTCCGGTTGCGCACGTCGAGGCGGGTCTGCGCTCGTTCAACATGCGCATGCCGGAAGAGGTCAACCGGATTCTGTCCGATCGAGTCTCAACGCTTCTGCTGTGTCCGACAGATGTGGCTGTGGAGAACCTGGCGCGGGAAGGCATCGTGGCGGGGGTTCAGAACGTCGGCGATGTCATGTATGACGTTGCGCTGTATTACCGTGATCGGGCTCGCAGCGAGAGCAAGATATTGCAGGCATTGGGGCTGGAGGAGGGTGGTTTTGCCCTGACTACCTGTCACCGTGCCGAGAACACTGATTCCAAAGAGCGACTCACTGGAATCCTTTCGGCGCTTTCCGAGATTGCAGAGACGTTGCCTGTCGTGCTTCCTCTACACCCTCGTACGCGTAAGCTGGTGGCGGACTATGGTCTTGAAAGCCATCTCGAGAAAATTACCGTAGTTGAACCGCTGGCTTTCCTGGATATGGTGGCACTGGAGCAGGCTGCGAAAGTGATCCTCACCGATTCCGGCGGCGTGCAGAAGGAAGCGTTCTTCTATCAGGTTCCATGCATTACCCTGCGCGACGAAACCGAGTGGGTTGAAACCGTGGAACTCAAGTTCAACCAGTTGGTGGGTGCCGATCATCAGGCCATTAAGGCGGCTATGAGCAACCTGCAGGTTCCTGAGGGTACTTTCGACGTTTACGGAAATGGCCGGGCTGCGAGCAAGATAGTCGATATCCTGAAAGGTGAGGGGCAATGAATCCAGTCTCCGTCATCTGGCGCCATAGCCATGTTCTGTGGGCGACGACGCTGACCGATATTCGAACTCGTTTTGTCGGTACGGTATTTGGTGGGGCATGGCTTTTTCTTTACCCCATCCTGTTCCTCGGGCTGTATGCCGTCGTCTACACGATGATTTATCGAATCCGAGTGGCGGAATTTGGAACTTTTGACTACGTGCTACTGATTTTTTGTGGCCTGGTACCGTTTCTGGGGTTCGCTGAATCTTTGGGGAGTGGCGTAGGTTGTGTCCTTGGGAACAAGGCGCTGGTCAAGAACACGCTGTTTCCGATCGATCTGATTCCTGTCAAGACTGTCTTGGCCAGCAGTGTGACGATGGTGGTTGGCCTAGTCATGCTTTTGGGAGTGTTGTGGAGCCGCGGTATCCTCCACGTTTCCCAGTTGGCAATCCCTTTGATATTTGTCTTGCAGATTATCTTTACTATTGGCTTGATTTGGATACTTTCGGCAATCAATGTCTTTATTCCTGATCTAAGTCAGATGGTGTCGGTATTGATTTTGTTCCTGATGCTGGTTTCTCCGATTGCATATACGCATGAAATGATTCCTAAGGAACTTGTGCCGTTCATGTATCCGAATCCGTTGTATTATCTGATCATGTTGTATCGGGATGCCGCGTTTATGGGTGAGTTCAATCTTGAGTTGTTCTCGATCTTCACAGTTATTTCACTGTCTACTTTCTTCTTGGGTGGATTGATCTTTTCACGGTTGAAGCCTTTGTTTGCAGATTATGTCTGAGTCGATCATCGAGCTGGCGTCCATCGCCAAAATGTACCGTACGTTCCGATCCCCGCGTCATCGAATGCTTGAAGCGCTGGGGCTGCCTGTTTCCAAGTCCAGTTATGACGAGTATTGGGCAATTCGCAACATGTCCCTTTCCATCAAGCCTGGAGAGCGAGTGGGGCTGGTGGGGCGCAATGGCGCGGGTAAAAGTACTCTGCTCAAGCTGATTGCCGGGCTGATCCAGCCCTCGGCAGGTACTGTGCGCGTGCAGGGTAAAGTCCAGGCGCTTATGGAGCTTGGCACTGGTTTTCATCCGGAATTCACCGGCCGTGCCAACGTCCTGTCTTCCTTCGCCTACCAAGGCATCACGGGCGCGCGCGCGCGCAAGTTGCTTGAGGATGTGCTGGAGTTTGCCGAGCTTGATGACTTCATTGACAAGCCGGTCAAGACATACTCCGCAGGCATGTACTCGCGGCTGGCGTTTGCAGCAGCTACTGCGGTGCGTCCGGAAATTCTCATTATCGATGAAATTTTGGGGGCGGGTGACTCCTACTTTGCCGGTAAGTCGGCAAAGAGAATGCGCACACTGACTGCCGAAGGTTCGACGGTTTTGTTCGTCTCCCATGATATGTCGGCCGTGCAGATGATCTGTGACCGGGCTGTATGGATTGAGCGCGGACGTATCGTAGCGGACGGTGACCCGATCGAGGTTGGCCGATCCTATGCCGCTTCTATTCGAAAACAGGAAGAGTTGCGGCTGCGCGCCATCAACCTGAAGCTTAGTCGTGGTGATGTCAGTGAGCTGTTGACGGACACGGAAACCGAACGAGTCAATATCCTCCGTTTCATCACAGCAGAGAACGATGCGCCGAAACAACCGGTAGCAATACATGAGCTGGAGCTGCTGCAGTCCGGTAGCCGAATTGACAATGTGCTGGTTGGTGAGGCGCTGGACGATGACCGCAATCAACGGCTGCACTTGCTAACGAGCAGAGATTACATGAACTGGGGAGAGCCCAGGACTGATGCGCAAGGCGTTACCTTCCGTGAGTTCAAAGATTGCGGCGGTGAGTATCGTCACGCGCCTGTCAGTGTGAAGGTTCCGCTGGGTTTGGGTGAGCTGGATACATTTTCGATCGCTGTGCGCCATGCTGGCATTGCACAGGATGAGCGGGTGCTCTTCCAGATCTTTGATGGCATCGAGTATGTCACCCTCGGTGAATTAGCCCATGCGACGGGCGATGGGCAGATTCTCTCTCAGGAGTTTTCCCTGGCCGGAGCTGAACATTTGCAAAATGCCCCCAATGCACCGGTTCCCAGTGAGCGTTCTGACTTCGAGTATGGGGAAGGCAGCGCATGGATCGATGATGTCGACTTCCTTGACGGAAATCTCGAGTCTAGAAGGGTGTTTTCGTTTGGGGAGCCTTTGGTCGTAAAGATCAAGTGGGGGGCCAAGGTCGATATCCCTAACATGGCATTCATCGTATGCATCTACGGCATGGATGGTCGTTGTGTTTCGCAAGTCGTTTCGCCTTTTGTGTCGGCCACGCGCAACTGTCGCGTAGGTACAGTCAAAGCGAATTTTGACCCTCTGATGGTGGGTGTCGGCGACTACGTCATTTCGATCGGCATCTTCGACGGGATGACCGAAGACCAGGCCTCTGGAGAATATCCGCTGGATGTTCATGATCGCCAGTATCGGATTCGGGTATCTGCTCCTGGTGATGTACGCATGGACAGAGGTCAGGTGGTGCACCCGGTAGCCTGGGCTGCGATGGGGGCTTTCGAGTGAGTAAACGTCCGGAATTTGCCTATTTTTCCCAGAGCGACTTGTGGGACCGTGATGCTGTCTCTGAGCAGCTCGCAGTTGCCGAGGACCTGATCGAGCTAATTCCCGACGGCGTCACATCCATTCTGGATGCGGGCTGTGGCAACGGCACCGTCACTAACAAACTGGCGAAGCACTGGGACGTTGTCGGTTGCGACTTGAGCGAGTCCGCTGTAAGGCATGTTAAGGCGCCGGCTTTGGTAGCAGACCTGTCGTGCATCCCTTTTGCCGATAGTCATTTCGACATGGTGCTGTCCAGCGATGTCATCGAGCATTTGCCTGATGCGATCTACGCTCAAGCACTGTCCGAGATGGCCCGGGTATCGTCCAGGTATATTTTGATCGCGGTCCCTTACCGTGAAACGCTACAAGCGGCAGAGGTGCACTGCCCGAAGTGTGGGACTGACTATCACGCTCACCTCCATCAGCGTTCCTATACGCTTGAGGATGCAATCAGCTTGTTTGGCGAGACGTTCACACCAGTGGCCGTGTGTTTCTCTGGCGAGACTTGGACTTTCGAAGATCCCAAGCTGGTTGAGGCTGCTCATAGTGTGTCTGGGCTGGACTACCCGTTTGAAGATGGCGTCTGTCCAGTCTGCTCGGCCCGACGAGGGAATGTCTTGCAGGCCGAGAGCGCCAAAAGGATCAAGAAGCGCTTTGAGTCGCTACAGGCAATGCAGGTAGCCGAAGGGCTGCGTGAAGCGCCTCCGAGCAGCGAAATTCTGGTTCTGTTCGAGCGAGGAGCCGCAGCGGTCTCTGAATGGCAATTGCCACCGGCGACTGCTGTATTCGACGCTCCGCATATCAGCTACTCGTCGTTGGTGGTTCGTGAAAACCCGGTCAACTACCCACGTAGCCCCTATCGGATCAGCGATGCATCTGGATTGGGCATAGTTGTGATACCCCGTCGGCCAAAGACGATAGAGGCCACTCAGGGAACATTCGAGTCCCTGGAGGTGTACGACCATGTACGCGGCCATTATGTCGCGTGCAAGCGTGCAGACGAGAAAGCGCTATTCTCGATTGCAGCAGTGCCTTTTGGGCCGCATGGCTGCATTATTCGGATTGTCAATCCCAGTCCGGATCTTGAAATGTTGGCTGCGTTTGAGATTTCAGACTTTGTCGAAATTTCCGATAGCTGCATGGGGGATGATCCCAGCATGCAGCAAGTGCGAGATCAATTGATTGCTACCCAAAGTTTGAGTGAGCGTCTGGAGTTTAAACGTTCCGACCTTGAGCTTAAGCTGCAGGCAAAAGAGCTTGAGATAAAAGACTATCTGCAATCGATTCATGATCTGAATGCGCTGGCCAATGGACTTGAGAATACACGTGCCGAAATTGAAAGCAGTTATTCATTGTTGAGCCAGACGGCTGCAGAGCAAGAGCAGGCATACGCTGCTAATTGCCTGAAACTCGATGAGTTGACGGAGCGCAATGAGCGGCTTGAAGAAAGCTGTGCGGTTTTGAATGGCGACCTGCGGCAGCTGCAACATGAGTATGCTGAGAATCATCAAGCGTTTCAGAGCCTTCAAGAAAGGTATGAGCAATTATCACAATTGACAACCTCGCTTGAAAACAGCCGTAGTGAGCTGGAAGAGCGACACGGCCGCAGTAGCATGGAGTTGGCTGAGAACCTGCAGCACATGGAAAAGTTAAACAATCTTGCGAACGAGCTCGAAGTACAAAGGGCCGCATTGGAGCGTGAGTTGAGAGTAAAGGACGACCACCTAGTCGCGATGGGAAAGGTTCAGGCAGACCTTAGGGGGACGGTGAATACACTTTCGTCACGACTTGACGAATCGGAGGGGCGTCTGCTTGACCAGCAGCTGTTGCTCGCGCGTATCGACACCTTGGAGCTTGATAAAGCGGCATTGTCCCTAGAGATCGAGAGTTTGCAAGTGGATATGCAAGCTCGCACTAATGAGTTGGTTGAAAAAAATATACAGACTGAACAGCTCAGTGAGCTGACCTCACGACTGGAAGAAAATCGCCAAGCGCTTGAGGATAAACTCCAAGCCTTTGGTGACATGATAGAAGTGCTGTCCAAGGAAAAAGCGGATTACCACGTGCTGGCAAAAGCACTGGCTATGCAGTCACCTGTTGATCGTTTTGAAGGTGTCCTGCCAAAGTCTGTTCTTGTGGTTTCGCATATGTACCCACGAGAATATAACAAGGTCGGTGGCATTTTTGTTCACGAGCAAGTTAAGGCGCTGCGCGCCTTGGGTATCGATGCACGAGTGGTTAGCGGGGAACCGTTCTGGATCAATACCTACAATCCGAAGGTTGTCAAGCGCGCACTGGATATTTACAGAAAGCAGCCATTGGGTGAGTGGGAGGAGATCGAGGGCGTTCCAGTCATTCGATTCCCTTACATCGTGAGTGCACTCTTGCCGTTCCAGGCCCACGCCTTCACTTATTCGCATGGCCTGATGCGCCACGCAGAAATGCTTCGGAAAGTGTTCGATTTCCAGTTGATTCACGCACACACTGCATATACCGACGGCACAGCATCAAGGAAGTTGGCAAGCAAGTTCAAGGTGCCTCTGGTTATCACAGAGCATACCGGTCCTTTCACGACTTTGACGCGCACTGCGTATCTGCGACGAACGACGCAGAAAAGTCTGAACGCAGCGGATAAGGTGATCTCGGTTAGCACCGCATTGCTGGCGGATATCAGGAAAAACGTTTCCTTGAATCCGAAGGTCCAGACAGAGGTTATTCCAAACTTGGTGGACACTGACTTCTTCAAAGCAGAGCCCCTGCCATGTGATGGCCTTATTCATATGCTGTGGGTTGGTCACTTCGTGCCTGTCAAGCGCGTTCCGCTCTTGCTCGAAGCATTTGCGATCGCCCTGGAATCTCAACCACTTCTGCGACTGAGCTTGGCAGGGGATGGCGAAGGGGAAGACCAGGCGCGGCAACTTGCAGCTCAACTTGGCATTAGTGACTATGTGACATTCCTGGGCAGGGCCACTCGCGAGCAGGTGAGGGGCCATTATCAAAATTGCCATTTCCTGGTGATTTCAAGTGAGACCGAAACATTCGGCGTGGTTGCAATTGAAGCTATGAGCTGTGGTCGCCCGGTGTTGAGCAGTAATTGCGGTGGGCCTGCTGATGTAATCACCCATCCTAACCTTGGCAGGGTCGTGGATCTGACGACTGAGGGTATGGCTGAGGGGATGCTTGCCATGGCAGCATCGCTGGACAGTTTTGATTCTCAAGTTATTCGGAAGTATTCGGAGATGCGTTTTTCGGCGGTTAGTGTTGCCCAGAGTATATCTTCTATTTATATGGAATTACTCAGGTCATAACTTGGGTGTGGTGTTTGGATGGCAAGGTAGGATGCTCTGAATGACAGCGTTATCGATAAATAGCCCTGTACTTACACGTGATGATCGATTGGACTTTGTCCGCGTGCTTTCCTGTTTTGCCGTTGTGCTTTTGCATGTGTCGGCAAGGCCAATATATATGCAGGGTGAGTTGGGTGCATGGGGCTGGTTGTTAGGAAATGCCGTGAGTTCACTCACTCATTGGTGTGTGCCTGTTTTTGTTATGCTCAGTGCTGCTCTCATTCTAGGGAACGTTAAGACGACTTATCGGGTCATGTTGCGGTCACGTATTCCTCGTATGCTTGGCGTGTTGGCCGTTTCTGCTCTCGTCTACGCGCTTTGGATGAAGTTCTTTCAGGCAGGTTTCATCTGGGATGCATTCCTGCGCTCTTTAGTTTTGGGGCAACCATATTATCATCTGCATTTTTTCTATTTGATCATTGGTCTGTATTTTATTGCTCCGGCGCTTTCGCGCGCGGTAGTTGATATGCCAGAGATCGAGTTGCGTAATGTGGTGATTGTGACCTGTTTGCTCACCATGGTGGTATTTGCCTGGAGTAGTTTTTCACGCACTTACACGCCTAATGGCGCCACCTTTTCTTGGTGGTACATAAGTTACTATCTGCTTGGTTATTACCTGCATCGATACCAGCCAGAGCTTCCCTACGCGTGGATTCTCGCTGGTGGTTATTTGGTTACCGTTGCAGGGACGCAGATTCTGGCTTACACCATGGGCAGTACTTATATTTGGAAGTTGTATTTTTATAGCTATTTCAGTCCTACGGTCTTTGCCATGGCAATCGGTGTCTGGGGTATGGCTATCAAGTACTCGCATTTGATCAGTGCGCGTTTTCTTCGGGTGGCGGCACCTTTGACATTATTGGTTTATATCCTGCATCCGATGGTGATGGAGTTCCTTCGCGCTCAGTACACTAAAGTATCACCAAGTCTGATGCAGCCAATTGTCGAGGTTCCGATGACAGTTGTATTGACATTTTCAGTGTCGCTGGCTGCTGCGTGGCTGTTGCGCAAAATCAAAATCGTGAATAAGTATTTTTAAGGTTTGATATGAAGCAGAGTAGTAAGGTTGTAGTTTGCGTGTTGGCAGTTGCAGCGGTCGGCTTAGGTGTTTCTTATAAGTCTGGTATTTTCAATCAGGGACCTTTTGATTGGGGAGACGAACCGGTTATTAAGCTTCAGCCGGTTGGTCAAGATTCTCTGCATGTGGAATACCCATCAGTGTATTCGACGGGGTCGGCAAACTATATGCTCTACTCGGCCTATGGCGATGATCACCGTTGGCGCATTGAGATGGCGACAACAACTGATGGAAAGAACTTTGTCAAGCAAGGCAATATATTTGATGAGTCCAAGCTCGGGTTCGCTGGTGGTTACGCGTTTCCCTTTGTAAAGAATGTGGCTTTGGATAATAGTAATATTTTCGAAATGTATTTCTCTGCAGGTGATACTATAACGACTGGATATACCGGCATTTATAAGTCAGTAAGCACTGACGGCTTTTCTTGGGGCGCACCACAGCGGCTGATTCAAGAGTCTGGTCTCGATCCTGTAGTTGTTTCGCAGGGCGGAAAAGACACTTTGTTATATACCGTTGCTCAAGGTGAAATGAACGTTATTAAAGCAGTTGAACTGAACAGTGACGGTAAGGCGCTACAGAGTAAGGTGGCTTATATTCCTCAGCAAGGGATCTATACATTGGGCCTCCTTCATTGGCAGGAAATCCCTATTGTGATTGTCGAGGCTTCGGATACATGGCAGCCACTTTGCTTTGCAGCGTCGGGTGATTTGGTGGCGATTCCAGGGGAGCCCATTCTCAAGACCAATCTTGAAGGGGACACCTCATGGGATCGCCTGAAGTACGGCATGTACTTCTCCGAAGCAGACACCAAAGTTTATTATAATGGTATCGAGGGTCACGGCTTCGAGCAGGGTGGTCAGATCGGGGTTGCCAAATACAATCCTGTAAAACTCTTCAAGGACATGGACTTCTCTGCTTGCCGATAAGTGGCTAGGGTGTACTCGGGTATTATGAACATTTTGATGACGACTGCTGATCACCTCATGATCGATCGGCGGATTTTGCAGGAAGCTAAAACCCTTGTCGAGCAAGGGCATCAAGTAACTTTACTTGCGGGTTTCGAGTGCCCGGAACGGGAGTCCTATGTTCAGGATGGCATAAGGATCGAGCGTTTTGTCTATGATTGGGGCGACTCCCGATTCCCTCCGCTTGCCCGTCGCTATGGTCTTGAGCCTGGTTCGAAAGGGTATGGTTGGGCATGGCGTTTGTTCCGTGCTTGGGCCAATCGAGTGGCCAAACTGAGCAGTTTCGAGCAGTTTATCTACGACCGGATGAGTGAATACCAAGTCGATATCCTGCATGTTCATGACTTTCCCATGCTAGCGCCTGCTGTGGAGCTTGCGAAGCTACGCAAGGTACCGCTGATTTATGATGCGCATGAACTCTATTACGCGCAGGTGCAGTTGCCGAAAGCGGTGCAGGATAAATACAAGAAAAAAGAAGCTGCACTGATCAAACAGGTAGATGCCGCGATCACGGTTAACCCTTATATTGCTCAGCTCATGGCGGATCGCTATGAGGTCAAGGCTCCCCATGTCATCCTCAATGCGGCGCCACTCGCACCGATGAAGGAGACTTCGTTGCTGCGAAGCCGGTTTAACTTGCCGGCAGACGCCAATATTCTGCTTTACCAAGGCTGGATTTCAGACAATCGAGGGATCGAGCTTCTCGTTGATGCAGCAGAAAAATTTCAGGACAACATCTATTTGGTGGTTGTCGGTTATGGCGCCTATGAAGATACGCTCAAGGAGCAGGTTGCGCGTAAGGGGTTGCAGTCGCGCGTGCTCTTCTATGGTGGTGTGCCGTCGGCTGAACTGCATGAGCTTACATGCGATGCAGACCTGGGCGTGATTCCCTATCATGGCGTAGATGAGAACAACTATTTCTGCAGTCCCAACAAATTGTTTGAGTTTGCGATTGCCGAGCTTCCTTTTGTTTGTAACGATCTTCCGTTCTTGAGTGACGTTGTGAAGACGTACGGCAACGGCTTACTGGCTGATCTAGGCTCATCCAACTCTATTGCTGAGACGGTGAACTCGCTGTTTTCGGACCCTGCCCGTCTGTCTGCATTGAAGGACGGGGCGCGAAAAGCTCGCGGTACTATGAACTGGGAAGTTGAGTCCGAGAAGCTGCTGGGAATCTATAAAGGGGTCGTCGGTTGATCGTAAAAGGTCAACAGGGGGCAGGTGTTCGTCGGATTTCAAGAATTAGGCTGGATTTTGTATGTGTGGTATTGCAGGGATAGTTACGCTTTCGGGCGCGCCTGAGGCGCTGAGACATGCGGCGCTGAACATGATGGAGGCGATTCGCCATCGTGGTCCGGATGGTGAAGGGTTGTGGCAGGATACTGCACGACCAGTCGTATTGGGGCATCGGCGTTTGGCCATCATTGATCCGGAGCATGGCAAGCAGCCCATGACTACAGAAGATGGTCGCTATACGGTCGTTTTCAACGGAGCCATCTATAACTATCTGGAGCTGCGTCGCGAGTTGATTGTAAAGGGGCATCCCCTGCACAGTTATTCAGACACCGAGGTGCTGCTCTATGCTTACCGTGAGTGGGGGGAATCGTTTGTCGATCGTCTGGTCGGCATGTTCGCTTTCGCCATCTGGGATCGCTATGAGCAAAAACTGTTCTGTGCGCGTGATCGCATCGGTATCAAGCCGTTCTATTACAGCTTTGATGGTCAGCGGCTGCTATTTGCATCCGAGATCAAGGCGATTCTCGCGGATGACTCCATTCGTGCCCAGGCTTCTGCCGAAGGCTTGCAGGACTATCTGACCTTCCAGTTTTGCCTTGATGACAAAACCTTGTTCAAAGGTATCCAGAAACTGGAGCCGGGTCATAGTCTGTCTGCAAAGTATGTGGGTGATAAGCTCGACGTCCAAGTGCGGCAATATTGGGATCTGCACTACAACATCGACGAGTCACACGATGAGCGGTACTTCATCGATACCTTGGCCGGTCTGATTGACGACTCCATTCGTCTGCACTTGCGCTCGGATGTTCCGCTGGGGGCGCACCTGTCCGGTGGTCTGGATTCCAGCGCGGTCGTCTGTCTGGCATCGAGAATGCTCAAGGGCGAGCAACTCAAGACGTTCACTGGCGCCTTCAATGAGGGCCCGCAGTTTGACGAGACGGGTTACGCGAAGGAAGTCTCTGCGTTCGCTGGAACGGCTTATAAAGAGATCTATATCCCGGCGGGTCACGAGTTGCCGGAGGTGCTGCCGCGGCTGATGTATTACATGGATGAACCCTTGGCAGGCCCAGGTGTGATTCCACAATACTATGTGTCTCAGTTGGCCAGTGAGCACGTTAAGGTCGTCATGGGCGGCCAGGGTGGCGATGAGCTATTTGTCGGATATGCACGCTATATGGCGGCTTATCTTGAGAAGTGCTTGTCTGGTGCTATTTACCAGACTGCTAATCAGAGCCGGCATGCTGTTTCGCTGGAGTCCATCGTACCTAACTTGCCACTGCTCGCTACTTACCAGCCGATGCTGCAGGGCCTTTGGAAGAACGGTCTGTTTGGCCCACACGACCAACGCTACTTCAGTTTGGTCGACCGTAGCGAAGGCATGAGCCAGTTGTTCAACCAAGACGCGCTGCACAGCGCCAGTGGTTATTCTTCATTTGAGTCGTTCCAACGCATTTTCAATCGTGACGGGTTGCACTCGCTGGTCAATCAAATGACATACTTCGACCTCAAAGGGTCGCTGCCGGCCTTGCTTCACGTTGAAGATCGTACCAGTATGGCCGCGTCTATCGAGTCTAGGGTGCCATTGCTGGATCATCGCATCGTTGAGTTTATGGCGACTATTCCGCCGAACATCAAGTTTGCTGGTGGGCGCATGAAGCATCTCTTCAAGGAATCGATCAAGAGTGCGGTTCCCAAAGCGATTAGCGAACGCAAGGACAAGATGGGTTTCCCTACGCCTTTGACCCAGTGGACCAAAGGAGTCGCTCGTGATTTCGTGCGCGATACACTGTTGTCCGATCAAGCGCGTCGGCGAGGGCTGTACAACCTGGATGTTGTCGAAAAAATGCTGGGTAACGAGCGTGAGTTTGGCCGCGTGGTATGGGGCCTGCTGAGCCTTGAACTGTGGCATCGTATCTTCATCGATCGGGATCTGACGCCAAGTGGTATCTAATCCCAACGCGAGCTCCAAGCGGATCCTGATGCTCAGCAATGACCGTCAGATAGACCGACGCATCCTCCTGCAGGCAGACAGCCTGCAGGAGGCCGGTTGGCAGGTGACAATTCTCGCGATGCCGCTGGACAAGCCTGTTGCTCATGAAGATGAGCGAGTCTGGCGAATTGGCGCCCAAGTCGAGACACAGGCGCGCAAGGAAAATCACATCCTGCGGGTCTATCGCCTGATCCGTGGTTTGTTGCCAATGAATGGTTTTATCATGCGCAAGCTCAAGTCTTTCGCTTGGCGCTTTGTGGTTGACCAAGAGCGGTTCTACATGAACCTGTTCATGGCCGATGGCAGAGCGCATGTTGCCGATGTCGTCGTAGCGCATGATTTACCGATGCTTGCAGTCGGTAGGGCGTTGGCTGAAGAGTTCAATGCAGCACTGGTCTATGACAGTCACGAGCTTTTCAGTGAACAAGAGTTTACCCGAGGCGAACAGCGTAGCTGGGCGGAGATTGAGCGGCGACACGTGGGGACCTGTCAGCGTGTGATCACTGTGAACCCGTCGATTGCTCGTGAGTTGGAGTCTCGATATGGGCTTGCCGAGGTCGCGGTTATCCATAATGCCGAAAGAGTTGGTCCGCTAAGACCACGCTCTTGGTACTTGCACGACTGCTTCAGCATTCCCCGTGACCATTACGTTTTGCTTTTTCAAGGCGGATTTTCTGCGGGACGGAATCTGGAGACATTGGTTCAGGCAATGGGCTTGGTCAGTGATAAGCGTATTCACCTTGTGTTTCTGGGCGAAGGGCAGCTATCCGCAAAGTTATTGCGCTTGGCTAAAGGAAAGGACCTTAGTTCCCAAGTGCACTTTCATCCGGCGGTACCGCAAGCGCGGTTGTTGGAGGTTACGGCTGCTGCGGACGCAGGCGTCATCCCATATCAGGCTATATGCTTGAACAATTACTACTGCACACCGAATAAACTATTCGAGTTCATTTCTGCTGGCTTACCCATACTCGCCAGTGATCTACCTGAATTGCGACGCCTGGTAGCTGACAATGCCATTGGCCGGGTAGAGTCCTTGACTACCCCTGAACAAATGGCCAGCGCAATTACGGCGATGTTCCGTGATGCCAGCCAGTTGCAGGCGTGGCGCGACAACCTGCTAACGATTCGCGAAGACCTCAGTTGGCAACGTGAGGGTGAGCGGTTGAAGCAGATCTACGAGGAGCTGAAATGAAGGTTGTGGTAGTTTACCAGTATTACCAGGGGCACTCCGCGCCAGGGCACTCACTGGTTTATGAGCTTACCCAGCAACTGGCAAAAAACGGACACGATGTTTCTGTGGTTTCAGGTGAAACCGGATACATGAGAAGCCAACAGCCTACGTTGCCATGGTACAAGCGTCTATTCCGCAAGGAGTATGAGGGGCAGGTCACCGTGATTCGAACCTTCACTTATACTCAGCTGCATCGTAGTTACATTGGTCGTTTGATCAGTTTTCTTTCGTTCACCGTTACAGCACCCTTTGGCCTGCTGAAAATCAGCAAGCCAGATGTCGTGCTTGCGTCCTCACCGCCTATTTTTCCGATGTTCTCGGTGTGGCTGGTCTGTAAGATTCGCAAGATACCCATGGTTCTGGAAGTGCGCGATTTGTGGCCAGAGTCTGCTGTCCAGATGGGAATTCTCCGCAATAAGTCCCTGATTTCTATCATGATGTGGATGGAGCGCCTGCTTTATAACCAAGCACAGCGAATCGTCACATTGACTCACGGTATAAAAGATGACATTCAGCGTCGTGGTTGGCCTGCCAGTCGACTTGAAGTTATCACCTGTGGTATTGAAAGTGATATGTTGTATCCCGATGCTGATGCTGGTAAGGCCTTGCGTCGCAAGTACGGTCTTGAGGGGCGCCAGATTGTGCTTTACATGGGTGCAATGGGCGAGGCAAATAATCTAGATGTCATTCTGAATGCGGCATCAATGAGCCAAGATAGTAATCTGCTCTTTCTCCTGGTGGGGGACGGCATGAAGCGAGCCGCTATAAAGCAGCGCATTGCAGATTCAGGGATGAGCAATGTACAGTGCTGGGAACCCGTGGCAAAGAGCGAGGTCAGGCAGTGCATCAGTGCAGCGGATCTCTGTGTGGTCTCATTACAGGATATCCCGCTGTTTCAAGGCGCGATTCCGACAAAACTACTTGACTATATGGCGTGCGGTAAGCCTGTGTTATGTGGTGTGCGTGGCGAAGCTGCACAGATCGTTGAGGAGGCTGACGCCGGTGTTATCTTTGCCCCTAATGATGGGGCGCAATTGGCTGCACTGATTCAGGAGTTGATGGCTGATGAGTCTTGCCGGTTACGGATGGGCGCGAATGGAGCAGCCTACATATTGAAGAATTTCGAAGCACGTAAAAGTCGTGAGGCTATGGAGAAATTACTTCTTGATGTTGCCGGTCAGCGTGCTGAGCAAAAAGTTGCTTAGCCGTTCGGGGCAGGGTAGGACTTCGGGTTTTATTTTTGTGTGATCTTGGAATAGTATCGCTGACACTGTTCATTGACGTCTGGCGCGTGAGGTTAAGTTTAAAAGTTGGTAATTCATTGCGACATCCCGAGCACCTTAGTGCCTGATGTCGAGTTCATTCGATTTAGCCAGGCCATCAATGAGTTTGTTTAAGGGCAGATGGCTGGGTTAGCGTTAGCATTGGGCGCTAACCCAGCCATTGAGTCCGCGCCGGAAAGAGATCGATTTGGACCACTTGATAGCTCGGCTACTGCACGTGCAGTCGGTGGCCGACTACGAAGCTCTATTGCCATGAGCAGCGTGCGAAAGATGTAAAGATAAACCATGCCCCTATCTTGTGATTGATAGGGACATGGATCGATTAGGGTAATTTTGCATATGTGGACTTGCTCGGAGATGGCAGGCGACTGCCAGTCCTACCAGGATCCTGACAATTTTAGTGCTTAGTGCTTAAGCAGATCTGAGTATTTTTTCAAGATGTCGGAGTCAGCGATTTCGGCGACGATCCCGAGCAGCTTTTGATTATGCTCGAAGTACAGTGCATTGTACTTTAGTTTGTCGGGGAACTGAATATTGGCGATTGCTGTCTGGGGAATATCGAATGTTAAATCTACAACGCTTCCATTTGTGGGTGGTAGTGTGCCCACTTTGTAAAATGTTCTTCCGTCGGATATTTGAATGTCTGAGTTCCCCTGAGCTCTGTATGTGATTTTTATTTTGGCTTTGTTGCTTAGGTGAACTAACTCGCTAGCGGAGTTTATCTCCATTCTGAATGGTGCGTGATTAAAACCACCCAGGCCTTGAATGATTTTTCTAAACTGGCCGTGCGTCTTTGCTTGCGGGTCTGTATACGCGGCAGACCAATTCATATCTGGCGATACGATAAGGCTGGCGGCATTGGAGATATCATCATCTTGTTCGCTTCCAACCATGATGGATCGTGAAACGCCATCTCCAATCAACTCGATAGAGAAAACATCTAAGCTATTGTTGGTCAAATAGAAACGAAAAAGTAGATCAAGTCTTGATGGCGCAAGGGAGTAGGCAGAAATCGGTTTTTGGTAATCCGTATGGCTGATCACATAACGATGTATGTTGTTCTGAAGCCAGTTAACCGAACGCTGAGCCAGCTGCTTTGGTACTGCTCGTTGAGAAAAAATAGCATAATCGTAAAGAGCGATGGTTGCGATAAGATCCCCGTTGAGAACAGCGATCTCTTGTTTGACTGGATATTCCTCAAATATTACTTGCTCTTTCGTATGTCTTGAAAATCCGCCGTTCTCTATTGGTACAAGGTACGACAGGAAAATTTTATCGGCTTTATTTTTGTAGTAGGAGTCACCGGTTTTTTTAGCTAACTCTATGTAAAATTCAAGTGTAACTCCTTGAGTGAAGGCTGAAACCCAAGGGGCTTTAAGATGGAAAGGCCAAGCATCTTTGTAGTCATCTAGGAAGGTGTAAAACAGGCCGCCTTCTATTTCTCTCTCAAAGGAATTTAACTGCTTTTCACACTCTAGTGCGCTTTGGATATCACCTGAGAGAGCAGCTTCAAGTCCCCGAATGGCTAGCTTGCTTGGGGATCTGAAGTGTATCGTTCTGCTAGACATTCCTACTATAGGGTTACACTCTTTGCTGGTTCCAAATGCCCATGAGTAGTTTGGCATGGTGTCAGTGTAGAATCTAGAGAGATAGGAGTCTTGCGCATTTGATGGGACGCAGAAAAGCCATGAAAGGGCTATGAAAAATATAGAAAGCTGTGGGTTTTTTGATCTCGTCCACATAAAGCCAGTTAGTTCCTGTTATGCATTTTAAGTTTAGCCATTTAATTGGACGTCACAAATATATCACTGATGCTCCGTCCCACCTTTGACTAGGTTGGGTTCATGGAGCGCTTGCAGTACATGGATCCGTACGCGTCAAACTTAAAAAGGCGCATTCTCAACGAAATATTGTGATCATCAGCGATGGTAGGCATGGACTGATAGTGTCCAAGGCCTGCCAGGACTACGTTCGCGAGGTGAGCAGATGAAAAAAAGTTAGTTGAGTAGATGTGCCAACACCCCCTCCGGCCCACCGAGCCGAATCCGGTGGGTCTTTGCCAGCTTCCACTTCGAATGTATCCACATGCGCTACAGCAGAGCCAAGTCTAACAAATTGATGACTCCTACAGTACCCTAGCGTATACCACAAGGAGAATGGTCACTAGTTTTCAGTTTTCCTGAAAGTGTCTGCGCTATGACATCGAGCACGCTTTGAAGGATTGAATCGCCCCTGCTTTCCTAGACACTCTCCAAGCTCAGGAAATAGCGTTTCTCATACTCTACTGGAGACAGCTGCATAGCACTGCTGTGTCGACGCTTAGGGTTATAGAACATCTCGATGTAATCG
>NZ_LQXW01000009.1:0-134396 GCF_001586765.1 Pseudomonas sp. ABFPK
TGCGCCCGTGAGGGCAGAAAACCAAGGCTATGCCTTGGTTTTCCAATAATCAGCGGCTGAAAATCGGGGTTTTCGGCATCTCCAAGCCGTCCATTTGCGGCTGGTGGGTAACTTGTTCGGAGAATCCTTAAGGGAGTGGGGATTATGGGGCGGATCAGAAACAGTTCTCAGCATGGTGTAACCCTCAATTTGCGATGAAGCCGCCGCCATTTGCTGTCAAACAAAGGGCGGCAGTTGTGCAATGGGTTGACAGACCGGTCAAATTGAGGGGCCCGGCGCACCCGAAGGTGCCCCACGCACAGCCGCCATGAAAGGCAGGGCATAGCTTTTAATTTGAGTCGGCCCGTCAAAGCCGATCGCTGATGTGCAGCGACCGCCCGAGACCAGGACGCAACCCAGAACACCACAATGGCTTGGAGGGAGTTGGGAGTATGTTCCGTGCGGCTTGAAAATGACAGCCCCTCAGGAGGTGAGGGGCTTTGTGGCGTTGTAGTACAAATATAGACACAAAGGCGTAATGTACTACCTATGGGAGTGGTATTTGTAGCTAGCGGTGCAAGCGAATGGCATTTCGCCTGCCACTTACTGGATCGATTCTGGGAACTCCGGATTCATGGGCAAAGTTTAGCATTTTTTGGTTATTTCTATTTATACGTAAGAATGCGACTCCTGGATGCAGGTCAGCAGATGCGTCGCTGTTTTCCAGTCGGCGGATAGGTAAATTTTCAATTTCCTGTATGACACTATTATGAAGGGCGCGCTTACGTTTTGTGTCAATTGGAAGAATACCCTCAACTTCTCCTTGGATTGCCGCAGGTACTAAGTTTGCATCTAGTTTTTTTACATTTTTTTGGATAATTCCCCAATCTCCAAGTGGAATGCCTTTGATGTGGAGGCGAGGTTCCCCAGGTCTTTTGCTGGAAGTTGACTGAATATTTTATCTCGTACACCTGGTTCATTGATGATGCTTAAAGTACCCCCTGGGTTGGATGAAGGCTTTCTCAATCCCGTAATATTACCGATCCACTTGGCAACGCTACGTAAATGGTGGGGAATGTTCCCCGAGGGGTCTACTTTATTGATAGGGTCGTTCTGGCAGTAAGCGTAAGCATTCACACCTCCTCTGTCGAAGGGGCTGAACGTGTCCGGGCTGCCGAACCGCATCAGGCATGTGATGTATAGTCGGTGCCCATTGCCCAGTAGATATCCTTGAGTCAAAAGGTCTCGCCGCTGCCCATTGAATCCGAGCAGTGCTGCCGCTTTTTCAATGTTTAGATAGCCATAGGGGGAGTACGACATTGAGTCACTCAGCATGCCAAGTACTGTATTGGCTTCATCGACTCTAAAAAAGTTAGGCTCCTGAGTTTGGTCAAGCTGAGCCATATGGGTGGCTTGCGCCCCGAAAACATGACAATAGCCTTGCGCATATATCTCGGTAGTAAGTTTGCCATTTTTATAGAAGGTCATGGTGCTTCTATCTGAGACCCTTTGGGAGTGCGGGCTGATTGATGTTGAAACCAATTCTCTTCTACTTCCGGTGTTGTCCATCATAAATTTCTTCCTGGGCGCTTGCGATTTTGCGATGGCGCTTTAGATTGCGCGCCATGTTTAGATGGTGACAACTAGCAATTCTGCTAGGTAACGAACGGCTGGAACAAACCCCAAAACCATGAGTCAAACTACTCGTTTCCCACGCCATCCCGGCCGACGAGGTCCCCTCCCGATGAGAGCATTCACCCTGGCAACCCTGATGACCCTGGCCGCAAGCCCGGTGTTCGCCTTCAACCTCAGCGACGCCGCCAACGCCGTGTCGGCCATGCAGAACCAGAATCAGAGCCAGCAAGGCCAGTTACAGGCACCCGAGGCGCAGGCAAACCTGCTCAATACCTTGGGCAGCCAATTGAATATCACCCCGGAGCAAGCCGTGGGCGGGGCAGGGGCCATGCTTGGGCTGGCGCGCAACAACCTGAGCAGCGACGACTATGGCCAATTGACCAAGGCCGTGCCAGGGCTGGACCTGCTTGCCGGGGCCAATGTGCTGGGTGGCTTGAGTGGCCTGGGTGAGCTGCTGGGCAAGAACAGCGAGAGCCAGTCGGCCTTGAGCAATGCGCTGGGCAACAATGTGGAAAACCGCAGCGACCTGGACAATGCGTTCAAGGCGCTGGGGATGGATACCGGGATGATCGGGCAGTTTGCGCCGTTGCTGCTGCAGTACCTGGGGCAGCAGGGGATTGCCGGGTCGTTGTTACAGAGCCTGGGTAGCCTGTGGGCAAAGCCGGCGCCTTTGGTTCAGCCTTCAGTCTGAAATTTTAGTACGCGTAGTACTGGCCCTATCACCAGCGGCCAGCAGTTTAATAAGGTAGCGGGTGATTAGGGGCCGACTTCTTTGAGTATCTGGGTATCGGCTTTAAAAGTGAAACCATCGGAGTTGATCAGTCCCGAGTTGTTGACGGATCTCCTCCGCTCTCCTTCCAATACGCTCAATATCATTGCGGTATTGCTGAAATAGCTCGGAGCCCGGCTCGAGGTAACCTAGGTTTCTATTGAAGGTTTGAATATGCCCGTCGGCGATCACCAACTCATTGTAGAGACTTAGAGCATTATCCAGCGTTATTGTCTGCGGTGCCTGCTCCGCACGCGGTATGTTGTTGAGAGGTAGCGCTGCATTGCGTTCGTGGTTCGGGGCAGCTGCGGCATCAAGCCCGCCGCGGTGTGCATACCTTTGCTGACCTCTGGGTTGAGCAAGAGGGTTTCTTGGCGGATTCAAAGCGGCCTGTTGTTGCCTGCGCTGCAGTCGCCGAATCAACATAGCGTTTTCTTGGCCAACTTCGTCAGGTTGCAGCAGCGGTACACGTCGGTTGATAAAACTAGGTATGCGCTGCGGTTTAGACCCGGCATGTCCGTCTGGGTCTGACTTATTCACTGGGTCGTTAACGCAGTAACTATATGCATTTAGCCCTCCCGCCCCAAACGGACTCCAACTGTCAGGCGCAAGAAACCGCATGAGTAACGTGCTGTACGGCCGGTAACCATTGCCAAGCAGGTATGTTCCAGAGTGGCTTTCTTGCAGTTCGCCATTGAAGCCGAGCAGGGACGCAAGGCCGGCTTCGGTGGGGCTGTATCCGTATGGGGTATAGGCAGGTAGGACGATTTGCATCGGTAATGACCTCGCGCAAGTCTGGACCGCTTCAGCTTGGGTCAACGCGAGGCCATGTACAACTGGAAGAAATGACAGTACTTGCGGCGGACCTCAGCCCGCTTCGGAGAAGTCAGCCAGCAGAACCGGACGGCGGAAACCCGAAGTCAGAACGGCCAAGTACGCAAGACCCAGCGCAAACCAGCACAGGCCAATCACCAAGGTAAGCGCCGACAGGCTGGTCCACAGCCACAGTGTCAACCCCAACCCCACCAGCGGCACCAGGCCATAGCTCAGCAGCCCTTTGAGGCTGCGCTGCGAGGCATCGTCCACCAGGTGGGTCTTCACCACCGCCAGGTTCACCGCCGAAAACGCCACCAGCGCACCAAAGCTGATCAGCGAGGCAAGGGTCGCCAGGTCGATCACCAACGCCAGCAACGAGAACGCCGAAACCAGCAGAATGGCGAACACCGGCGTGCCAAAGCGCGGTGACAGGTAGCCGAACGTTCGCTGCGGCAGCACCTTGTCACGGCCCATGGTGAACAGAATGCGCGACACCGCCGCCTGCGAGGCCAGCGCCGAGCCAAGGCTGCCGGCCACATAGGCCGCAGTGAAGAAGTTGGCCAGGAACTGCCCGCCCGCCTTGAACATCACCTCGTTGGCCGCCGCATCGGCATTGGCAAAGGTGGTGCCCGGCAGTACCAGTTGGCTTACATAAGCCAGCACGGTGAACAGTACCCCGGCGAACAGGGTGGTGAGGATGATTGCCCGTGGCACATCGCGGCGGGCATCGCGGCATTCTTCGGCCAAGGTTGAGACAGCGTCAAAGCCGAGGAACGACAGGCACAGCACCGCCGCACCAGCCATCAGCGCGCCGAAGCCTGGCTGCGAACCGTCGCCCAGCAGTGGCGAAAGCAGGTCGAGCGGTTGGCCGGCCAGGGACTGGCAGGACAGGGCGACGAACACCACGATGAAGACGATCTGCGCCCCGACGATCAGGTTGCTGGTCTTGGCCACAGAGTGAATACCGACCACGTTGAGCACCGTGACCAGGGCGATAGAGGCCAGCGCGATCGACCACGCGGGGATGGCCGGAAAGGCGATGTTCAGGAACAAGCCGATCAGCAGGTAGTTGATCATCGGCAGGAACAGGTAGTCGAGCAGCAGCGACCAGCCGGCCAGGAAGCCAACGTTCGGGCCGAAGGCCATGTTGGTGTAGGAGTACGCCGAGCCCGCGACCGGGAAGCGTTTGACCATGAAGCTGTAGGAGGTGGCGGTGAACAGCATGGCCACCAGGGTGACGATATAGGCGCCGGCCGTGCGGCCACCAGTAAGTTCGGTGACGATGCCGTAAGTGGTGAAGATGGTCAGCGGGACCATGTACACCAGGCCGAAGAACACCAGGGCGGGCAGGCCGAGGACACGGCGGAGCTGGACGGGGGTGGAGCTGGGTGGGTTGGCCATCGTTCGATCCAGAGCATTTTTGTAGTTGTGCTTTGGTCGATTTTTATCCACTTAGGTGGGGTGTGACAAAGAAGTAATCCTAATGCTGATTATTAGCCAGGTTTTTAATCGGATATTTGTAATGCCTGTTCCGGCCTCTTCGCGGGTAAACCCGCTCCCACAGGGGGCTCACAGGTCTTGAGTACTGCGCAGTACCTGTGGGAGCGGGTTTACCCGCGAAGAGGCCTGGTCAGGCAATGGAAATCTCAGCCCATCTCCACCCGCAGCTGCTCGATCCGCAAGTCCTTCTCCACCCACAACTGGTTCACCCAGGCCTGCACGGTCTGCCTGAACTCAGCATCATTCTCGTAATCCCCCGTCCACAGCATCGGGTCCAGTTCACGCACACGAATGTCGATAATCACCCGGCTGATGCTGCCATTTAGCAAATCCCAGAACCCCGGCGCCTTGTTGCCGGGGTAGACGATGGTCACATCCAGCAAGGCATCCAGTTGCTCGCCCAATGCCGCCAGCACGAACGCCACACCACCAGCCTTGGGCTTGAGCAGGTAGCGATAGGGCGATTGCTGCTCGCGGTGCTTGGCCTCGGTAAAGCGTGTGCCTTCCAGGTAGTTCACCACGGTCACCGGCTGGCGCTTGAACAGCTCGCAGGCCGCCTTGGTGATCTCCAAATCCTTGCCCTTGAGCTCTGGGTGTTTCTCCAGGAAGGCCTTGCTGTAGCGCTTCATGAACGGGTAATCCAGCCCCCACCAGGCCAGGCCCAGCAGTGGTACCCAGATCAGCTCCTTCTTCAGGAAGAACTTGAAGAACGGTGTACGGCGGTTGAGGCTCTCGATCAGCGCCGGGATATCGACCCAGGTCTGGTGGTTGCTGACGGCCAGGTACGAAGTGTCCTTGCGCAGGTTCTCGACGCCGCGGATATCCCACTGGGTAGGAATGCACAGGGCAAAGATGGCCTTGTCGATCTCCGACCAGGTCTCGGCCACCCACATCACCGCCCAGGAAGCATAGTCACGCCCACGCCCCGGAAGCACCAGTTTGAGCAGGGCGAAGACCAGCAGCGGGCAGATCAACACCAGGGTGTTGAGCAGCAGCAGGGTGGTAGTGAGGATGCCGGTCAGCAGGCGACGCATAAAGAGACTCTTGTTGTAGGAGATAAACGGTTGGCAATGATAAGCAGGGCAGTGGCCTACGCCAAATTTCCAGTGCCCTGCGGCGAGGACAAATGTTTCACATTATGTTGGATAGGCTTGTGACAGCGAACCTATCCTGCCAGTGCAGTCTAAGCACTGACCCTCCTCAAGGAAGCTTGCCTGTGAAACCTCTGCTTGCCCTGTTGTCGTTGTTGGCGCTGCCGGTCATGGCCGCCGAGCCCACAATCTATGGCCGTTACGAGAACATAGCCCTGCCCGAACTGGGCGAAACCCTGAAAGCCAAGATGGATACCGGTGCCTTCACCGCGTCGCTGTCGGCCAAGGATATCGAGCTGTTCACCCGTGATGGCGACGAGTGGGTGCGCTTCCGCCTGGCCACCAAGGACTCGGACGGCAAGGTGTACGAGCACAAGGTTTCGCGTATCAGCAAGATCAAGGGCCGTGCCGATGAAGAGGAGGAAGGCGATGCGCCGGAAATCTCCAAGCGCCCGGTGGTCGACCTGGAGCTGTGCCTGGGGGACGTGAAGCGCACCGTCGAGGTCAACCTGGTGGACCGCAGCAGCTTCAACTACCCGTTGCTGGTGGGCTCCAAGGCTTTGCGCGAGTTCAAGGCGGCGGTCAATCCGGCCAAGAAGTTCACTGCTGGCAAGCCTGACTGCTGATTCAAAACCGCATTGGTCCCTCCATTGTAGGAGCGGCCTTGTGTCGCGATCGGGCCGCAAAGCGGCCCCTCGATTCCAGCGTTGATGCAGACATTGTCGGGGCCGCTCTGCGGCCCTTTCGCGACACAAGGCCGCTCCTACACAATAGTGCGTCGCCATAGATATCTGCACAGGCCCGGACGCCATGCCCCACATCCTCATCGTCGAAGACGAAGCCGCCATCGCCGACACCTTGGTCTATGCCCTGCAGGCCGACGGCCATAGCACCGAATGGGTAACCCTGGGCAGCGCCGCCCTCGACCAGCAGCGCCAGCGCCCGGCCGACCTGGTCATCCTCGATATCGGCCTGCCCGATATCAGTGGCTTCGAAACCTGCCGTCAGCTGCGCCGCTTCAGCGAAGTACCGGTAATGTTCCTCAGCGCCCGCGACGGCGAAATCGACCGGGTGGTGGGACTGGAAATCGGCGCAGACGACTATGTGGTCAAACCCTTCAGCCCGCGTGAAGTGGCGGCGCGAGTACGGGCGATCCTCAAGCGCATGGGCCCCAGGGTCGAGCCAGCTGTCGAGACCACGCTGTTCCAGCTCGATACCTTGCGCATGCAGATCACCTACCGCGGCCAGCCACTCCCCCTTACCCGCCACGAATTCCGCCTGTTGCAATGCCTGCTCGAGCAACCGCACCGGGTATTCAGCCGCGAACAGCTGCTCGACGCCGTGGGTGTGGCCTCTGACGTGGGGTACGAGCGCACCATCGACAGCCATATCAAGAGCCTGCGCGCCAAGCTGCGCCAAGTGGCCAGCGACGCCGAACCGATCCAGACCCACCGCGGCCTCGGCTACAGCTACAGCCCGGACCATGCCTGATGCGCCTGGGCATCCGGATCTTCCTGGTGTACTTCCTGTTCGTCGGGCTGGCGGGCTACTTTCTGCTCAACACGGTGCGTGAACAGATCCGTCCGGTAGTGCGACAGTCCTCGGAAGAAACGCTGGTGGACACCGCCAACCTGCTGGCCGAGATCCTGCACGATGACGTCAAGGCCGGCACCCTGAACCAGAGCCGCTTGCCCGAAGTGCTCAAGGCCTACGGCTCGCGCAGCCCGGGTGCGCAGATCTGGGGGCTGGCCAAGAACCAGGTCAGCCACCGCATCTACGTCACCGATGCCAAGGGCACCGTACTGCTGGACTCCAGCGGCGAGGACCTGGGCAAGGACTACTCGAAGTGGAATGACGTGTACCTGACCCTACGTGGCCAGTATGGCGCCCGTTCCACCCGCAGCGACCCCGAAGATGAAAGCACCTCGGTGATGCATGTAGGCGCGCCGATCATCGACGATGGCAAGATCATCGGCGTGGTCACCGTGGCCAAGCCCAACAGCTCGCTGCAACCGTACATCGACCGCTCCGAACGGCGCTTGCTCACCTTGGGGCTGGGGCTGATCGGCCTGGGCCTGCTGATCGGTGCCGCGTTGTCGTGGTGGCTGGCGCGCTCGCTGCGCCGGCTGGCCCGCTACGCTCAGGCGGTCAGCGAGGGCGAGCGCGCCGCCCTGCCGCATTACAAGGGTGGTGAACTGGCGCACCTGGCCCAGGCGGTCGAGCGCATGCGCACTCAACTGGAAGGCAAGGCTTATGTCGAGCGGTATGTGCATACCCTGACACACGAGCTGAAAAGCCCGCTGGCGGCCATTCGTGGCGCGTCTGAGCTGTTGCAGGGCGATGACATGCCGGCTGACCAGCGGGCGCGCTTTGCCGGCAACATCGAGCGCGAGAGCGAGCGTTTGCAGCAGATGATCGAACGCCTGCTCAACCTGGCCCGGGTCGAGCAGATGCAGGCGCTGGAGGATGAGCAGCAGGTGGCGCTGGCGGCGTTGGTGGACGAGTTGCTGTTGGCCCATGCGGCGCGTATCGAAGGTGCCGATTTGCAGGTGCGCCAGCGGGTGCCGGCTGGCTTGCGCTTGTTGTGTGACCCGTTCCTGATGCGCCAGGCGCTGGCCAACCTGCTCGACAACGCGTTGGACTTCACCCCGGAGGGAGGCGCGCTGTTGTTCGACCTGGAGCGCGATGGCGAACGGGTGGCGCTGAGTGTGTTCAACCAGGGGCAGGCGATACCTGCCTACGCCATTGGGCGGGTGAGCGAGCGGTTCTACTCGCTGCCGCGGCCGGGGAGTGGGCGCAAGAGTACCGGGCTGGGGCTGAATTTCGTGGCCGAGGTGATGCAGCTGCATGGCGGGGCGTTGGCGGTGGATAACGTCGATGGTGGGGTGCGGGTGAGGTTGTGGCTGCCGGTGCGGCGTATCAGCTGACATTGCCGGGGCTGCTGCGCAGCCCATCGCGACACAAGGCCGCTCCTACAAGAGCGCGCGTCCTCCTGTAGGAGCGGCCTTGTGTCGCGATGGGCCGCAAAGCGGCCCCAAAAACACACAATCTCCACACCATCTCCCCGAGGCCTCCACGCAAGGCGCAGACACTGCGCCCACTGCCACAGGAGGCCCCATGAACAAGACCCTCGGTTTCAAACTCGGCATGATCGCCGTATTGATCTTGCTGCTGCTCGTCCCGCTACTGCTGATCAGCGGCCTGATCGGTGAACGCCAGGCCCTGCGCGACACTGTGCTGCGCGATATCGCCCAGAGCGCTAGCTTCGACCAGCAACTCAGCGGCCCGCTGCTGGTGGTGCCCTACCGCAAGTACCAGCGCCGCTGGATCGAAAAGGACGGCGAGCGCACCCAGGAAACCAGCACCATTGCCGGTCACCTGTACTTCCTGCCGGAAACCTTCGACGCCGACCTGGGCGTGGACACCGAACTGCGCGCCCGTGGCATCTACCAGGCCCGGCTGTTCCACGCCAAGGGCCGTATCAGTGGCCGCTTCAAGCTCCCGGAACGCTGGGGCATCGACAAGGACTTCGACGACTACCGCTTCGACAAGCCGTTCCTGGTGGTGGGCATCAGCGATATCCGCGGCATCGAGAACGGCCTTGAGCTGAGCATCGGCGAGCAGAAAGTACCGTTCGAAGCCGGTACCCGGCTCGACTGGATGCGCGGCGGCGTGCACGCCAGCCTGCCGGGGCTGGACGGCTTGCAGGCGCGTGAATTCAGCTATGGTTTCGATCTCGCACTGCAAGGCACCGGCCAGCTGCACGTAGTGCCGGTGGGCCGCACCAGTGCCGTGGACCTGCGTGCCAACTGGCCGCACCCGAGCTTCGTCGGCAACTACCTGCCCAGTCGCCGCGATATCGACGCCCAAGGCTTCAGTGCCCACTGGCAGACCTCGTTCTTTGCCACCAACCTCGAAGACGCCCTGCGCCAGTGCGCTACCGCCGGGCAGTGTGCGGACTTCAGCGAGCGCAGCTTCGGTGTCAGCTTCGTCGACCCGGTGGACCAGTACCTGAAGAGCGAGCGGGCGATCAAGTACGCCTTGCTGTTCATCGCCCTGACCTTCGCCGGCTTCTTCCTGTTCGAAGTGCTTAAGAACCTCAGCGTACACCCGGTGCAGTACATCCTGGTGGGGGTGGCGCTGGCTTTCTTCTACCTGCTGTTGCTGTCGTTGTCCGAGCACATCGGCTTTGGTTTGGCGTATGGGTTGTCAGCTTCGGCGTGTGTGCTGCTGATCGGCTTCTACCTGAGCCATGTGCTGCGCAGCCTGGGGCGTGGGGTGGGCTTTGCGGTGGGGTTGGCGGCGTTGTATGCGCTGCTGTACGGGCTGCTGAGTGCCGAGGACTATGCGCTGTTGATGGGCTCGTTGCTGTGCTTTGGCCTGCTGGGGGTATTCATGGTGCTGACCCGGCGGCTGGATTGGGCCCGGGTGGGGAGGGTGGCATGAGGGAGGACAGAGAGATCGGGCGGTGGTTGGCCCTCAGGATCGGGCAGTTGTTTCCTGTGATACCGAGGTGAGGCATTCGCAGCACAAGGCTGCTCCTACAGGGGAGCAGCCTTGTGCTGCGAATGGGCCTGTCAGGCTGCCGGTGCTGTTGCCACCATCGACGGCCGCTTGGCCACCTCGGCATACCACGCAGCCAAGCCAGGCTGGTGCTCACGCCAGCCAAACTCGGGCTGGCGCAAATCCAGATACCCCAGCGCACAGGCCACGCCAATCGCTGCCAGGTCGAACCCGGACATCAACTCGGGCAAATGCTCCTGCTCCAGATTGGCCAGGCTACGGCGGATCTTGTCGCCCTGTGCCTGCAGCCAACCATCCCAGCGCTTGTCTACAGGGCGCAGGAAACTCTCGTAGCGGCTCGACACCGCCGCATCCATGATGGCATCGGCCTGCGACACTAGCGTCATGCGCCGCCAACGCGCCGAGCCTTCGCGCGGCAGCAGCGGCAGGCCGACGTGCTGCAGGTCGAGGTACTCGCAGATCACCCGGCTGTCATGCAGAACGGTGCCGTCTTCCAAGCGCAGGGCCGGGATCTTGCCGATCGGGTTGTCCTGGTTGAGCTGTGGGTCGCCGCTGACCGGGCTGATGTTCACCGGCTGCAGCTGCACGCGCTCAAGTTGGCCGGTCTCGTGCAACACCACCATGACCTTGCGCACGAAAGGCGACAACGGCGAGTGGAACAGAGTCATCGTGCTCATGCTTCAGTTACCCTGCAGGCTCGGTGGCAGGCACACGCCGGTACCGCCGATACCGCAGTAGCCGTCCGGGTTCTTGGCCAGGTACTGCTGGTGGTAGGCCTCGGCGAAGTACACGGTCGGTGCCTGGTCGATTTCGGTGGTGATCTCACCGAAGCCGGCCTTGCTCAGTTCGGCCTGGAAGGCGTCGCGGCTGGCCTTGGCCTGTTCCAGCTGCTCAGGGCTGGTGCAGTAGATGGCCGAGCGGTACTGGGTGCCGATGTCGTTGCCCTGGCGCATGCCCTGGGTCGGGTTGTGCAGTTCCCAGAACATCGCCAGCAACTCGCGGTAGCTGACTCTGTCCTTGTCGAACACCACCAGCACCACTTCGGTGTGGCCGGTCAGGCCCGAGCACACTTCCTCGTAGGTGGGGTGGGGGGTGAAGCCGCCTGCGTAGCCGACCACTGTGCTGACCACGCCTTCACGCTGCCAGAAGCGGCGCTCGGCGCCCCAGAAGCAACCCAGGCCGAAGATGGCGAAGTCGATGGCACCTTCGAAGAATGGGCCGAGCAGCGGCGTGTCTTTGAACACGTAGTGGAACTCGGGCAGGCTCATTGGCGTTTCGCGGCCAGGCAGGGCCTGTTCCGCGGTTGGCATGACGTTTTTGTTCACCAGGATTTCCGAACGCAGGACCATGGCCGTTCCTCTGTGTTTATTCAGTTGGATAGGTGGTGGGGCCATCGCCGGCAAGCCAGCTCCCACAGGGATATCACAGATTTTGAGATATGAGCGGTCCCTGTGGGAGCTGGCTTGCCGGCGATAGGGCCCGAATGGGTTCTATAGTGCCCGAGGTTTGCGCGGCTGTCAGGCCGCTGGGCCACGCGGATAGCGCTTCAGCCGTTCAGCCAGCTCGCGCCCCGGAATCGGCCGGTCGAACAGGTAGCCCTGGCCCACGTCGCAGCGGTGCCGACGCAGGAACGCCAGCTGCTCCGGTGTCTCGATACCCTCGGCCACCACCTTCAGCTTGAGGTTGTGAGCCATGGCCACCACCGCCGATGTGATTTCCATGTCGTCCTGGTTGTCCGGGATCTCGTTGATGAAGCTGCGGTCGATCTTGAGGATGTCGATCGGAAACTTCTTCAGGTAGCTCAGCGACGAATAACCGGTGCCGAAATCGTCCATGGCCAGGGTCAGGCCCAGGGCCTTCAGTTCATCCAGCTGGCGGTGGGTATCTTCGGTGGCTTCCAGCAGCAGGCCTTCGGTCAGCTCCAGCTCCAGCAGGTGCGGGGGCAGGGCTTCTTCCTCGAGGATCGTGCTGATCGATGCCACCAGGTCCGGGTCGGAGAACTGCTTGGGGGACAGGTTGATGGCCACATGCAGGTTGCCCATGCCGGCTTTGCGCAGTTGCTGGCTCATGCGGCACGACTGTCGCACCACCCATTTGCCGATGGGGATGATCAGGCCGGTTTCTTCCGCCACGCTGATGAACTGGTCCGGGCGGATCATGCCGCGTTCAGGGTGGTTCCAGCGCAGCAGCGCTTCCAGCCCCAGCAGGCGACCGCTGCGCAGGCACAGCTTGGGCTGGTAGAACACTTCCAGCTCGTTCTGGGTCAGGGCACGACGCAGGTTGTTCTCGACGAACAGCTTGTAGCTGGCTTCGGCATTGAGCACTTCGGTAAACACCTGCACCTGATGCTTGCCGTTGGCCTTGGCCTTGTGCAGCGCCAGGCCGGCGTTCTTCATCAGGCTGGCCGGGTCGGCGCCATGCAGTGGCGCGCAGGCCAGGCCCACCGAGGCGGTGACGTTGATCAGCTGGTTGTCGACGAACATCGGTTTGTCGAGGGTGCGCAGCAATTGCTGGGCGACGCCCTGGCCATCTTCAAGGCTTGTATCGTCGAGCAGTACCGCGAACTCGTTACTGGCAAAGCGCGCGAGGATACCGCCGGAGTGCAAGCTGTTGCGCAGGCGTCGGGCCAGGCTGATCAGCAGCTTGTCGCCGGTCTGGTGGCCGAGGCTGTCGTTGATGCGCTTGAAGTTGTCGATGTCCACCAGCAGCAGGCACATCGAGTATTCGCCATCACGGGCAAAGCGCTCGTCCAGGCTGCGAATGAACGCCGGGCGGTTGCCCAGGTTGGTCAGGTTGTCGGTGTAGGCCAGGCGCTCGATGCGCTGCTGGGCCAGCTTCGTCTGGGTGACGTCTTCGTAGATGCCGATGTAGTGGGTCAGCTCACGGTTGTCGCCATATACCTTGGAAATCGAAAGCTGGCCCCAGTAGGGTTCGAGGTTCTTGCGGCGGCTCTTGAACTCGCCCTGCCAGCTGTTGCCCATGGCCAGGCTCGACGGCGAGTCGAACAGCAGCTCGCTCAGGTTCTCCAGCGCTGACAGCTCGGCCAGGTGGCGGCCTTGCACTTCCTCGGTGCTGTACTGGGTGATGGCAGTAAAGCTGGGGTTGACGTATTCCACCACACCGTCGCGGTTGACCAGCAGGAAGGCGCTGGCGCTTTGCTCGACTGCGCGCTGGAACAGGTGCAGGGCGCTGGCGGCGGTGCGCCGGTTGTGGTTGGTGATGACCTGGGCGAACTGGTCGGCCAGTTCGCCGGCAAAAGCGATTTCGTCCGACTGCCAGGCCCGTGTCTGGCCGGTCTGCTCCAGGCACAGCACGCCGACGACCTGGCCATCGACACGGATACTGGCATCGAGCATGGCCTTGTTATCCGGGCACAGGCTTTGCGTCAGGGCGCGGGTCCGCGGGTCGTGGCTGGCATTGTGGGCGTCGATGGCGCGGCTGGCGTGCAACGCGTCAAGGTAGTCGGGGAAGCGGCTGGCATCGATGGCTTCGGGCTGGCGGTGTTCTTGCGCGTCCCGGTACCAGGCGATGATCGGCTCCAGACGCTGGTCTTCAAGGTGCCAGATGCTCGCAATATCGACCTTGTAGATTTCGCAGGCGCTCTGGGTAATCAGCTGGGCGGCTTCCCGCAGAGAGTTGCCTGCGCTGTAGCGTTGGCGGGCCAGGCGCAGGATCAGGTCTTGCTGGCCACGTACCCGTTCCAGGTGTTCGAGTTGTTCCTGCTGCGCGCGCTGGTTCAGTTGCAGGGCCAGTTGCAGGCGGTTGTTGCGCGATTCCAGGTCGCTGGCACCGGCATCGCTGGTTTCTTCGGCCTGGTCGTCGAGCACGCTCAGGTAGCCGCGCAACAGATGGCGGTTGTGCTGCTTGTAGGCTTCCCCAGCCTCCAGCAGGCGTAGCGAAGCAGTTGGCGTGTGCAAGGTGTAGCGCACGCGGTAGTACCCGCGCTGGGCCAGTTGCAGCTGGATCTCGTCGTGTAGCCGGTAGCGGGCCTCGGGTTCCATCAGGCTGGCGTAGGGTGCGTCTACCAGGGCGCAGAGGTCGCCAGCGTGCAGGCCGAACTGGCGCTCGCAGGCCGGGTCGAGGTAGAGCATGGCCCAAGTGGCTTCGTTGAGCCTTTCGAAGCGCAGCATGCCGAGCCGCGAGGGCACGGGTAACTGCGTGACGACCTCGGCCGCCACACGGCTGGCGGCATCGGGTTGGCTTTTCATCGAAGACTCGCTTGAAGAGGAAACGCGGCCTTTGGGGGCGGCAGGTCTGGCAAGGTTGCATCATGTCCCGGGGGCTGGCAAGCAGCCATGCGTGATGCTGTGGACGGGTTATCGGCTGGTGGGTGGGAATCTGTAGTCTGGCTGATATTTCCGGGGCCACTTTGCGGCCCCAATGTGCCTTATGCGAGGCAAAAAAAAGCCCCGCCAATCGACGGGGTTGAGGTACGAGCGTGGCAGCTCGAAAAGCATACTGCCCCTCGCAGGGAGGGGCAGCGGGCTGCCTTACAGCAGCATGGTGCGGATATCGCCCAGCACGTCGCCCAGGCGCTTGGTGAAGCGCGCGGCGGCAGCGCCGTTGATCACACGGTGATCGTAGGACAGCGACAGCGGCAGCATCAGCTTCGGCTGGAAGGCCTTGCCATCCCAGACTGGCTGCATGGTCGCCTTGGAGACGCCCAGGATCGCCACTTCCGGCGCGTTGACGATCGGCGTGAAGCCGGTGCCGCCAATGTGGCCGAGGCTGGAGATGGTGAAGCAGGCGCCTTGCATCTCGTCGGCCGACAGCTTCTTGGTGCGGGCTTTTTCGGCCAGCGCAGCCGCTTCGGCAGCCAGTTGCAGCAGGCTCTTCTGGTCGACGTTCTTGATCACAGGGACCAGCAGGCCGTCCGGGGTGTCCACGGCAAAGCCGATGTGCACGTACTTCTTGCGGATGATGGCCTTGCCGCTTGGCGCCAGCGAGCTGTTGAAGTCTGGCAGTTCCTTGAGCAGGAAGGCGCAGGCCTTGAGCAGCAGGGGCAGCACGGTCAGCTTAACGCCAGCCTTCTCGGCCACGGCCTTCTGCGCAACGCGGAAGGCTTCCAGCTCGGTGATGTCGGCGGAGTCGAACTGGGTCACGTGCGGCACGTTCAGCCAGCTGCGGTGCAGGTTGGCAGCACCGACCTGCATCAGGCGGGTCAGGGCCACTTCTTCCACTTCACCGAACTTGCTGAAGTCCACGGCAGGGATCGGCGGGATGCCGGCGCCACCGGTTGCGCCGGCGGCTGCCGGTGCCTCCTTGGCCTTCTGCATCATCGCCTTGACGTAGACCTGCACGTCTTCTTTCAGGATGCGGCCGTGCGGACCGGTCGCGGCAACCGCGCCCAGGTCGACGCCGAATTCACGGGCCAGCTGACGAACCGCCGGGCCTGCGTGAACCTTGGCGTTGCTACCGGCAGCCGGTGCGGTAGCAACCGGTGCAGGGGCAGCAGCCGGGGCTGCAGCGGCAGGTGCGGCGGCCGGAGCCGCTTCAGCCTTGGCCGGGGCAGCAGCGGCAGGTGCCGGAGCAGCAGCCGGGGCAGCGCCCGCGACTTTCAGCTTGAAGATCAGGTCGCCAGTGCCGACTTCGTCTTCCAGCTTGCACAGGACTTCTTCGACCACGCCGGCAGCCGGCGACGGGATTTCCATGGAGGCCTTGTCGGACTCCAGGGTAATCAGCGACTGGTCGGCTTCGACGGTGTCGCCGACCTTGACCAGCACTTCGATGATCTTGGCCTTGCCCGACGAACCGATGTCCGGCACGTGGATGTCCTGCACGCTGGCGGCAGCCGGGGCTGGGGCTGGGGCAGGGGCGGCTTCGGCGGCCGGAGCCGGCGCAGCAGCCTGGGCCGGAGCGGCGGCCGGAGCCTCAGGGGCCGCTGCAGCGGCGCCCTCGGCTTCCAGGACCAGCAGCTCGTCGCCTTCTTTCAGGCGGTCGCCCAGCTTGACCTTCAGTTCCTTGATGACGCCGGCTTTCGGAGCCGGGATCTCCATGGAGGCCTTGTCGGACTCCAGGGTCAGCAGGCTCTGGTCAGCCTCGATACGATCACCGACCTTGACGAACAGCTCGATGATTTCACCTTCACCGCTGCCGATGTCAGGTACGCGAATGAGTTCGCTCACTTAAAAATACTCCTCAGCAGTCCAGTGGGTTGCGCTTGTCCGGGTCGATACCGAACTTGACGATAGCGTCTGCAACAACCTTTGGTTCGATCTCGCCGCGGTCAGCCAGGGCTTCCAGGGCAGCCAGCACCACGAAGTGGCGGTCGACTTCGAAGAAGTGACGCAGCTTCTTGCGGCTGTCGCTGCGACCGTAACCGTCGGTACCCAGGACCTTGAACTCTTTGCTCGGTACCCACTGGCGAATCTGCTCGGCGAACAGCTTCATGTAGTCGGTGGAGGCGATGACCGGGCCCTTGCGACCGTTCAGGCACTGCTCGACATAGGTCTGCTGTGGCTTCTGGCCAGGCTTCAGGCGGTTGGCGCGTTCCACGGCCAGGCCGTCGCGACGCAGTTCGTTGAAGCTGGTGACGCTCCACACGTCGGCACCAACGTTGAACTCTTCACGCAGGATCTTCGCTGCTTCGCGTACTTCGCGCAGGATGGTGCCGGAGCCCATCAGCTGTACGTGGTGCGCGGCTTCGCGGGTGTCTTCTTCCAGCAGGTACATACCTTTGATGATGCCTTCCTCGACACCGGCCGGCATGGCTGGCTGCTGGTAGGATTCGTTCATCACGGTGATGTAGTAGAAGATGTCCTGTTGCTCTTCGGTCATCTTCTTCATGCCGTCCTGGATGATCACCGCCAGCTCGTAGCCGTAGGTCGGATCATAGGTGCGGCAGTTCGGGATGGTGCCCGCCATCATGTGGCTGTGACCGTCTTCGTGCTGCAGGCCTTCACCGTTCAGGGTGGTACGGCCGGCAGTACCGCCGATCAGGAAGCCACGGGTGCGGCTGTCGCCAGCGGCCCAGGCCAGGTCGCCAATACGCTGGAAGCCGAACATCGAGTAGAAGATGTAGAACGGCAGCATCGGCTGGTTGTGGCAGCTGTACGAGGTACCGGCAGCGATGAACGACGACATGGCGCCGGCTTCGTTGATACCTTCCTCGAGGATCTGGCCCTTCTTGTCTTCGCGGTAGAACATCACCTGGTCTTTATCGACTGGCTCGTAGAGCTGGCCGACCGACGAGTAGATGCCCAGCTGGCGGAACATGCCTTCCATACCAAAGGTACGGGCTTCGTCCGGGATGATCGGGACGATGCGCTGGCCGATTTCCTTGTCCTTGACCAACTGCGCCAGAATACGCACGAAGGCCATGGTGGTGGAGATTTCGCGGTCGCCCGAGCCGTCCAGGATCGCTTTCAGCGTTTCCAGTGGCGGGGTCGGTACGCTGAAGCTCTTGGCGCGGCGCTGTGGCACGAAACCGCCCAGGGCAGCACGGCGCTCGGCCAGGTACTTGGCTTCGGCAGAACCTTCTTCCGGCTTGAAGAACGGCAGGTTCTCCAGGTCGGCATCCTTGACCGGGATGTCGAAGCGGTCACGGAAGTGACGCAGGCTGTCGACGTCGACCTTCTTGGTGTTGTGCGCGGTGTTCTTGGCTTCGCCGGCACCGGTACCGTAACCCTTGATGGTCTTGGCCAGGATGACGGTAGGCTGGTCCTTGTGGTTGACCGCCTGGTGGTACGCCGCGTAGACCTTGTACGGGTCGTGGCCGCCACGGTTGAGCTTCCAGATCTCTTCGTCGGACAGGTCTTCGACCATGGCCTTGAGCTCTGGGGTGTTGAAGAAGTTCTCACGAACGTACGCGCCGTCTTTGGCTTTGTAGTTCTGGTACTCGCCGTCGATGACTTCGTCCATGCGGCGCTGCAGGGCACCGTTGGTGTCCTTGGCGAACAGTGGGTCCCAGAAGCGGCCCCAGACGACCTTGTTGACGTTCCAGCCACCGCCACGGAACACGCCTTCGAGTTCCTGGATGATCTTGCCGTTGCCGCGAACCGGGCCGTCGAGGCGCTGCAGGTTGCAGTTGATGACGAAGATCAGGTTGTCCAGCTTCTCGCGGCCGGCCAGGGCGATTGCGCCCAGGGATTCCGGCTCGTCGCACTCGCCGTCGCCCATGAAGCACCAGACCTTCTGCTTGCCGGCCGGGATGAAGCCGCGGGCTTCCAGGTACTTCATGAAACGTGCCTGGTAGATGGCCTGGATCGGGCCCAGACCCATCGAAACGGTCGGGAACTGCCAGAAGTCAGGCATCAGCCATGGGTGCGGGTACGAAGACAGGCCGTTGCCGTCCACTTCCTGACGGAAGTTGTTCATTTGGTCTTCGCTGATGCGGCCTTCCATGAACGCACGGGCGTAGATGCCTGGCGAAGCATGGCCCTGGAAGAAGATCAGGTCGCCGCCGTGCTCTTCGGTCGGGGCCTGGAAGAAGTAGTTGAAGCCGATGTCGTACAGGGTGGCGCTGGAGGCGAAGCTGGAGATGTGTCCGCCCAGGTCCGAGTCTTTCAGGTTGGTACGCATGACCATGGCCAGGGCGTTCCAACGCACCATCGAGCGAATGCGGCGTTCCATGAACAGGTCGCCAGGCATGCGTGCTTCGTGGGTGACAGGGATGGTGTTGCGGTATGGCGTGGTGATCGCATACGGCAGCTGGGAGCCACTACGGGTGGCCAGCTCGCCCATACGGGTCATCAGGTAATGAGCGCGGTCTTCGCCTTCTTTGTCGAGGACCGACTCCAGGGCATCCAGCCATTCCTGGGTTTCGATTGGATCGAGGTCTTGCATGGCTTGCTCCAGGGCGGAAAGGCAACCAGAATCGATTGCCTGAGATTGCGACTGGCCTTATGGGCAGACGTCGTGAATTCTTGGATTACCGGGGTGTCCTCCGGCGCCGTGTAGTTTTACTACATTTGCTTTCGCATTTCATGCTTTTACACGACACGAGTAGTAGTAAAACTACATTTGTGCGACGTTTCGTCGCATGCTGGCTTGTGAGGAAAAACGTTCATGTTGGTTGGCATTGTGTCGCGAACGGGTAATTCTTGATGTTTGTTGCCATTTTTTCGCTTCTTTCAGCTATTTCCAACTTTTGTACGACAGTCCAACCGTGGTCCGGCTTCCCCTTGGCCGCTTCTTCCCCTCTATTTCACGCCGATCAAGGATAGACCATGCGCCTACCTTTGCCGTCCGATCTGCCCGCTACCCTGCAGCCGCTGGTCGCGCGCAACCAGCAATTCATCAGCGATGCGGTGGCTGCCCACCCGGAACTCGACCTCCAGGCCTGGAGCCCGCTGCACCGGCAACAGTTCGACCAGGTAGCCGCCGCCAGCGACTTCGTGCTCGGCCTGGTCCGGCGCGAGCCGGCCATGCTGTTCGGCCTGCTGGCCAGTGGCGAGCTGGATCGGCGTTACGCCGCGGGTGAACTGCGCGGGCACATCGCTGCAGCCGCCCAGGCGGCGCAGAGCGAGGACGAGCTGGCGCGCAACCTGCGCCGCGAGCGCAACCGCCAACAGCTGCGCATCATCTGGCGCGACATCACCCGCCAGGCCGAGCTGGGCGAAACCTGCCGCGACCTGTCCGACCTGGCCGACGCCGCCATCGACGAAGCCTACCAATGGCTGTACCCGCGCCACTGCCAGCAGTTCGGCACGCCTGTCGGCAACCGCAGCGGCCAGCCGCAGCACATGGTGGTGCTGGGCATGGGCAAGCTGGGGGCAGTGGAGCTGAACCTGTCGTCGGACATCGACCTGATCTTCGCCTTCCCCGAAGGCGGTGAAACCGAAGGGGTGAAGCGCTCGCTGGACAACCAGGAGTTCTTCACCCGCCTGGGCCAGCGCCTGATCAAGGCGCTGGACCCGGTCACCGTCGACGGTTTCGTTTTCCGCGTCGACATGCGCCTGCGCCCGTATGGTTCGGCCGGCGCGCTGGTGCTCAGCTTCAATGCCCTGGAGCAGTACTACCAGGACCAGGGCCGTGACTGGGAACGCTACGCGATGATCAAGGCGCGGGTTGTGGCCGGCGACCAGGCGACCGGGGCACAGTTGCAGGAGATGCTGCGGCCGTTCGTGTACCGCCGCTACCTGGACTTTTCCGCGATCGAAGCGCTGCGCACCATGAAGCAGCTGATCCAGCAGGAAGTGCGGCGCAAGGGCATGGCCGACAACATCAAGCTGGGTGCCGGGGGGATTCGTGAGGTGGAATTCATCGCTCAGGCTTTCCAGCTGATCCACGGCGGGCGCGACCTCAGCCTGCAACAGCGGCCGCTGCTTAAAGTGCTGGCCACCCTCGAGGGCCAGGGCTACCTGCCGCCAGCCGTGGTCGCCGAGCTGCGCGAGGGTTATGAGTTCCTGCGCTATACCGAACACGCCATCCAGGCCATCGCCGACCGCCAGACGCAGATGCTGCCGGACAACGAGATCGATCAGGCGCGGGTGGCCTACATGCTTGGCTATGCCGACTGGCAAAGCTTCCATGACCAGCTGACGCAATGGCGTGGCCGTATTGACTGGCACTTCCGCCAAGTGATCGCCGACCCGGATGATGAAGACGGCGAGGGCGAGCTGGTGGTGGGGGGGGAATGGTCACCGCTGTGGGAGCAGGCACAGGATGAAGATGCGGCTGGCCGTCAGCTGCAAGAGGCCGGTTTCCAGCAGCCCGCCGAAGCCCTGCGGCGCCTGGCCGCGCTGCGCTCCAGCCCGCAGCTGCGTTCGATGCAGCGGATTGGCCGTGAGCGCCTGGACGCCTTTATCCCACGGTTGCTGGCCCAGGCTGTGGAACATGACAACCCCGACCTGGTGCTCGAGCGCGTGCTGCCGCTGGTCGAGGCCGTGGCACGGCGTTCTGCCTACCTGGTGCTGCTCACCGAAAACCCCGGCGCCTTGCGCCGCCTGCTGACCCTGTGCGCCGCCAGCCCGTGGATTGCCGAGCAGATTGCCCGCTACCCGCTGCTCCTCGACGAGCTGCTTAACGAAGGCCGCCTGTTCAGCCCGCCACTGGCGCCGGAGCTGGCCAGCGAACTGCGCGAACGCCTGACGCGCATCCCTGAGGACGACCTGGAGCAGCAAATGGAGGCGCTGCGCCACTTCAAGCTGGCCCACAGCCTGCGCGTGGCCGCTTCGGAAATCAGCGGCAACCTGCCGCTGATGAAAGTCAGCGACTACCTGACCTGGCTGGCCGAGGCCATCCTCGACCAGGTACTGGCCCTGGCCTGGCGCCAGACCGTGGCCCGCCACGGCCAGCCCAGGCGCAGCGACGGCAGCCTGTGCGACCCGGGCTTCATCATCATCGGCTACGGCAAGGTCGGTGGCCTGGAGCTGGGCCACGGATCGGACCTGGACCTGGTATTCATCCATGACGGCGACCCGCAGGCGGAAACCGACGGCGCCAAGCCGATCGACAGTGCGCAGTTCTTCACCCGCCTGGGCCAGCGCATCATTCACCTGCTGACCACCCAGACCAACTCGGGCCAGCTGTATGACGTGGACATGCGCCTGCGCCCGTCGGGTGCCTCGGGTCTGCTGGTGAGCTCGCTGGGAGCGTTCGAGCGCTATCAGCAGAACGAGGCCTGGACCTGGGAGCACCAGGCCCTGGTGCGGGCCCGGGTGCTGGTGGGCTGCAAGCAGGTGGGCACGGCGTTCGAAGGTGTGCGCGCCAAGGTGTTGGGCCAGGCCCGCGACCTGGAAAAACTGCGCAGCGAAGTGAGCGAAATGCGCGCCAAGATGCGCGACAACCTCGGCACCAAGGCCACCGCTGCCGGTACCGCGGCCAACGCCTTCGAGGCCGGTGTACCGTTCGATATCAAGCAGGATGCCGGCGGTATCGTCGATATCGAATTTATGGTGCAATACGCCGCTTTGGCCTGGTCCCACGACCACCCGGCCATACTCCGATGGACCGATAACATCCGCATTCTGGAAGAGCTGGAGCAGGCGGGTTTGATGCCGGCCAGTGACGCGGTGCTGTTGCGTGAAGTGTACAAGGCGTTCCGCTCGGCCTCGCACCGCCAGGCCCTGCAGAAGCAGGCCGGGGTTATCGATGCGGCGCAGTTTGCCGATGAACGCCGCGAAGTGCGGCGGATCTGGGGTGAATTGGGTTTGACTTGAGATTGCTGGGGCCGCTTTGCGGCCCATCGCGACACAAGGCCGCTCCTACAGGAGATCGCATTCCCTTGTAGGAGCGGCCTTGTGTCGCGATGGGCTGCAAAGCAGCCCCAAAGGCTCATGCCTCACCACCGGTGGTACACTGTCCGCCACATAGCCTGAATATAAAGAGGGGAGGCCAGGCTGTACCGCAGCCTGTAGCCTCCCCGAGCGTTTCTGGACTAAGCATGAGAATACTGATCATTGGCCCCAGCTGGGTCGGCGACATGGTGATGGCGCAGACCCTGTTCCAGTGCCTGAAACAGCAGCACCCCGACTGCGTGATCGATGTGCTGGCCCCCGAGTGGAGCCGGCCGATCCTCGAACGCATGCCCGAGGTCCGTCAGGCCCTGAGCTTCCCGCTCGGCCACGGCGCACTGGAACTGGCCACGCGGCGACGCATCGGCAAGTCCTTGGCCGGCCAGTACGACCAGGCCATCCTGCTGCCCAACTCGCTGAAGTCGGCGCTGGTGCCGTTCTTTGCCGGTATCCCCAAGCGCACCGGCTGGCGCGGCGAAATGCGCTTCGGCCTGCTCAACGACGTGCGCAAGCTGGACAAGGCCCGTTACCCGCTGATGATCGAGCGCTTCATGGCCCTGGCCTACGCACCCGGCGCCGAGCTGCCGCAGCCGTACCCGCGCCCCAGCCTTCAGATCGAAGCGCAAAGCCGCGACGCCGCCCTTGCCAAGTTCGGCCTGGAGCTGGACCGCCCGGTGCTGGCGCTGTGCCCCGGTGCCGAGTTCGGCGAGGCCAAGCGCTGGCCGGCCGAGCACTACGCCACCGTGGCCGATGCGATGATCCGCCAGGGCTGGCAGGTGTGGCTGTTCGGCTCGAAGAACGATCACCCGGTCGGTGAGCAGATTCGCGATCGGCTGATCCCGGGCTTGCGTGAAGAGTCGTCCAACCTGGCCGGCGAAACCTCGCTGGCCGAGGCCATCGACCTGATGTCCTGCGCCCATGCCGTGGTGTCCAACGACTCGGGCCTGATGCACGTGGCCGCCGCGCTGAACCGCCCGCTGGTGGCGGTGTACGGCTCGACCTCGCCAGGCTTCACCCCACCGCTGGCCGAGCACGTGGAAGTGGTGCGCACCGGCATCGAGTGCAGCCCATGCTTCGACCGCACCTGCCGCTTCGGCCACTACAACTGCCTGCGCTTGCTGGAACCGGGCAAAGTCATTGCTGCCCTGCACAGCCTGACCGGGCCGGACCTGATCGATACCGTGGCCGAGGTCGACTAAGTGCGGGTACTGATCATCAAGACTTCGTCGCTGGGTGATGTGATCCACACCTTGCCGGCGCTTACCGATGCGGCCCACGCCATCCCGGGCATCCGCTTCGACTGGGTGGTGGAAGAAGGCTTCGCCGAAATCCCCAGCTGGCACCCGGCGGTCGACCAGGTGATCCCGGTGGCCATTCGCCGCTGGCGCAAGAATCTCTGGCAAACCATCAAGAGCGGCGAGTGGAAGGCGTTCAAGCAACGTGTACGCGAGCGCAAGTACGATCTGGTGATCGACGCCCAGGGCCTGGTCAAGTCGGCCTGGCTGACCCGCTATGTGAAGGCGCCTGTGGCTGGCCTGGACCGCTACTCGGCCCGCGAAGGCTGGGCCAGCCGCTTCTATGACCGGCGCCTGTCGGTTGCCACCGGCCAGCATGCGGTGGAGCGGGTGCGCCAGCTGTTCGCCATGGCCCTGGCCTACGACCTGCCGGAAGGCATCGGCAACTACGGCCTCGACCTCGAGCGCCTGCAACTGCCGCCGGCCGCCCCCTATGTGGTGTTCCTGCACGGTACCACCTGGGCGACCAAGCACTGGCCCGAAGCCTACTGGCGCGAACTGGCCGAGCGCATGGGCCGGCGCAAGCTGGAAGTGCGCCTGCCGTGGGGCAACCAGGCCGAGAAGGCGCGGGCCGAGCGCATCGCCCAGGGCTTGAACAACTGCCAGGTGCTCCCCAAATTGAACCTTGCCGGCGTCGCACGCGTGTTGGCGGCGGCAAAAGCCTGTGTGGCGGTCGATACCGGCCTCGGCCACCTGGCGGCGGCACTCGATGTGCCCACCATTTCGCTGTTCGGCCCGACCAACCCGGGCCTGACCGGCGCCTACGGACGGACCCAGATTCACCAGGCCAGTGACTGGCCCTGCGCGCCCTGCCTGCAGAAGAAGTGCACCTACAAACCGAGCGCCGACGACCTGCGCCGGTTCGATCTGAAACGCGAGTGGCCGCTGTGCTTCACTCGCCTGAATCCCGAGCATGTGGCGAGCCGCTTGAGCGCGTTGCTGCTGGCTGAGGATGTCCGTTGATGCAACTGGCTTTCGTGCTTTACAAATATTTCCCCTTCGGCGGGCTGCAGCGCGACTTCATGCGCATTGCCCTGGAATGCCAGAAGCGGGGCCACCAGATCCGTGTGTACACGCTGATCTGGGAGGGTGACATTCCGCCGGGCTTCGAAGTGCTGGTGGCGCCGGTGAAGGCGATTTTCAATCACCGCCGCAACGAGAAGCTCAGCGCCTGGATGGCCGCCGACCTGGCCAAGCGCCCGGTCGACCGCCTGATCGGCTTCAACAAGATGCCTGGGCTGGATGTGTACTACGCCGCCGACGGCTGCTTCGAGGACAAGGCGCAGACCCTGCGTGGCGGCCTGTACCGCCGCTGGGGCCGCTACCGGCACTTTGCCGAGTACGAACGTGCGGTGTTCGCCAAGGACGCCCATACTGAAGTGCTGATGATTTCCGAAGTGCAGCAGCCGCTGTTCATCAAGCACTACGGCACCCCGGTGGAGCGTTTCCACCTGCTGCCGCCGGGCATTTCCCAGGACCGCCGCGCGCCGGCCAATGCTGGCGAAATCCGCGCCGAGTTCCGCAAGGAATTCAACCTGGGCGATGACGACCTGCTGTTGGTGCAGATTGGCTCGGGCTTCAAGACCAAGGGCGTTGACCGCAGCCTCAAGGCCCTGGCCGCACTGCCGTCGGCCCTGCGCAAGCGCACCAGGCTGATGGTGATCGGCCAGGATGACCCCAAGGTGTTCCAGCTGCAAAGCGCTACCTTGGGCCTGGGCGAGCAGGTGCAGTTCCTCAAGGGCCGCAGCGACATCCCGCGCTTTCTGCTTGGCGCCGACCTGCTGATCCACCCGGCGTACAACGAGAACACCGGCACGGTGCTGCTCGAGGCACTGGTGGCCGGCCTGCCGGTGCTGGTCTCCAAGGTGTGCGGCTACGCCCACTACATTGCCGAGGCCGACAGCGGCCTGGTGCTGGACGAGCCGTTCGAGCAGGAACAGCTCAATGGCTACCTGCAGCGCATGCTCGAAGACCAGCAGGCCCGCGCCAGCTGGTCGCGCAACGGCCTGGCGTTTGCTGAAACCGCCGATCTGTACAGCATGCCGCAGCATGCCGCCGACGTGATCCTCGGGCAGGAGTCCGCATGAAGCTGATACTGGCCGAACCGTTCAAGCGCCTGTGGGCCGGGCGTGATGCCTTCGATGCCGTGGAGGCGCTGCAAGGCGAGGTCTATCGCGAACTGGAAGGGCGCCGCACGCTGCGCACCGAAGTCGCTGGCGAGGGCTTCTTCGTCAAGATTCACCGCGGCATCGGCTGGGGCGAGATCTTCAAGAACCTGCTTACCGCCAAGCTGCCGGTACTCGGCGCCGGCCAGGAGTGGCAGGCCATCCAGCGCCTGCACCAGGTTGGCGTGCCGACCATGACTGCCGTCGCCTATGGCGAGCGTGGCAGCAACCCGGCCGCGCAGCACTCGTTCATCATCACCGAAGAGCTGGCGCCGACCATCAGCCTGGAAGACTTCAGCATCGACTGGGTCAGGCAGCCGCCCGAGCCGCGCCTGAAGCGCGCGCTGATCGCCGAAGTGGCGAAGATGACCGGCGGCATGCACCGCGCCGGGGTCAACCACCGCGACTGCTACATCTGCCACTTCCTGCTGCACACCGACCGCCCGGTGACGGCGGAAGACTTCAAACTGTCGGTAATCGACCTGCACCGCGCGCAGACCCGGGCGAAAATCAGCCGCCGCTGGCGCGACAAGGACCTGGCCGCGCTGTACTTCTCGGCGCTGGACATCGGCCTGACCCAACGCGACAAGCTGCGCTTCCTGCGCGGTTACTTCCAGCGCCCGCTGCGGCAGGTCCTTAAGGATGAAGCCGCGCTGCTCGCCTGGCTGGAGCGCAAGGCGCAGAAACTCTATGACCGCAAGCAACGCTATGGGGATGCACTCTGATGGCGGGGTGGACACTGGCGCCAGGCTACCAACACCTGGCGGCGGACTTCGGCAGCCTGGAAGCGGTATTTGCCCTGCAAGGCGAGCGCCTGACCCGCGACCCGCTCAGTGAGGTGGTGCGTATCACGCGTGACGGGGTCAATTATTACGTCAAGCGCTACACCGGGGCCGGCAAGCACATGCGCCGTTACCTGGGCCGGCCGCGGATCAAGGCCGAATGGCAGAACCTCAAGCAGTTCGACAAGTGGGGCATCCCCACTGCCGAAGTGGTGGCATGGGGCCTGGAGCGCAATGGCCTGGCCTTTGGCCGGGGGGCCATGATCACCCGCGAACTGCCGCGTACCGAAGACTTGTCGGCGCTGGCCGAGCGTAACGATGCACGCCTGGCCGATCGCGCCTGGGTCGGGCATGTCAGCAGCCAGCTGGCGCGCCACACCCGGGTCATGCACCAGCACCACTTCGCCCACAACGACCTGAAATGGCGCAACTTGCTGGTCGACGACCAGGGCACGCTATTCTTCATCGACTGCCCCACCGGCGATTTCTGGCGCGGCTTCATGTGGCGGCACCGGATGATCAAGGACCTGGCATGCCTGGACAAAGTGGCCAAATACCACCTGTCGGCGACGCAGCGCCTGCGTTTCTACCTGCAATATCGTGGCCGCGACCGGCTGAATGTGCGTGACAAGAAGCGCATTCGCCAGGTGGTGAGCTTTTTCGAGGGAAGGGAATGACCGATTACCTGGCCAGCGCGGACCTCGCGCTGCTCAAGCGCCATGGCCTGGACGACTTCGAGGCACTGTGGGCGCTGCAACTGGATGCCGTGGACGAACCGAACACCGGCCGCGGTGGCTGGAGCAGCGTGTACCGCCTGGAGCTCGAGGGCAAGGGCTACTACCTCAAGCGCCAGAGCGACTACCTGACCCGTACCCTGCACCGGCCATTCGGCGAGCCGACCTTCGCCCGCGAATTCCGCAACATCAGCCGTTACCAGAAACTGCAGATTCCGGCCTTGCAGGCGGTGTTCTACGGCGAGCGCAAGAAAGGCGGCACGCACCGGGCGATCCTGATGACTCGTGCTCTGGACGAATGGGCCGACCTCGACAGCTTGCTGGCCCGGTGGCCACAACTGAGCGATGCCGAACGCAATGGTGTCCTGCAGGCCTGCGGCCAGCTGGCGCGCACCCTGCATAGCGCCGGCCAGGTGCATGGTTGCTTCTACCCCAAGCACATCTTCCTGCGTCAGCGCCGCGAAGGCTGGGACGCGCAACTGATCGACCTGGAGAAGACCCGACCCCTGCTGTTCGGCATGCGTGACCGCCTCAAGGACCTGGAGCCGTTGCTGCGCCGCGCACCGGTCTGGGACGAGCGCGATGTACGTACCTTGCTGGCCAGCTACCTGGCGCAGCCTGCCGATGGCACGCTGGTCGATACCTGGCTGCAACGCCTGACGCAACGCCGTCGTGAAAAAGAGGCCCGCTGATGCGTTTGTCTGAATTGAAAGAGGCCGGGCGCAGCCCCTCGTTGCCCCTGAGCATCACCCTGGCCGATGCCGCCGGCACGGCCGACCTGCAATTGCTCAGCCTGCTGCGCGTGCTGCCGGGCCAGCGCTATGTGGGTGCCGGCGTGTGGCGCGGTACCCCGGTGCTGGCCAAGCTGCTGGTCGGTGGTAACGCTGCACGGCATTTCCAGCGCGAACTGCAAGGCGTGAAACTGCTGGCCGAGCAGGGCCTGACCACGCCGAAGCTGCTGGCTGACGGCCTCAAGGAAGGCGAGGGTGGCTGGCTGCTGTTCGAATTCCTCGACGGCGCCGAGAGCCTGGCCGATGCCTGGGCGGCAGTGGAGAGCTTGCCGGTGTTGGCAGACGAGCAGCATCTGGTGCTGGGCGAGGCGCTCACTGCAGTGGCGCACATGCACGCCCGGGGCCTGTGGCAGGAAGACCTGCACCTGGACAACCTGCTGCGCCACGGCGGCAAGCTGTACCTGATCGACGGCGCCGGCATCAAGGCCGAAACGCCTGGCCAGCAGCTGTCACGCCCGCGTGTGCTGGAAAACCTGGGGGTGTTCTTCGCTCAGCTCCCCAAGCGCCTGGAGCCTTTCATCGAAGAACTGCTGGTTCACTACCTGCTGGCCAACGCCGAGCATGCGCTGCCGCTGGAAGCCTTGCAGAAGCAGGTAGACAAGGTGCGCAGCTGGCGCCAGAAGAATTACCTGGAAAAGGCTGGTCGTGAATGCAGCCTGTTCAGTGTCGAGCGCAGCCTTTCGGGCTTGCGGGCAGTCCGCCGTGACGAGGTCGAAGCCATGTTGCCGGTGCTGGAGCAGGCCGACGCGTTGATCGACCAGGGCCACCTGTACAAGACCGGTGGTGCGGCCAGTGTGGCGCGCATCGAGGTTGGCGGCCGCACGCTGGTGCTCAAACGCTACAACATCAAGAACACCGCGCACTGGTTCAAGCGCTTCTGGCGCCCGAGCCGGGCCTGGCATTCCTGGATCGAAGGCCATCGCCTGGAATTCCTCGACATTGCCACGCCGCGTCCACTGGCGGTGCTGGAGCAACGGGTGATGGGGCTGCGAAGCCGTGCCTACCTGGTCACCGAGTATATCGATGGCCCAGACCTGGCCGAATGCTTCGCGCCCTACGTGGATAACGGCGATGCGCCCGAGGAGCAGGTGGATGCCCTGGTGCATGTGATGCAGCAGCTGATTCGCGAGCGTATCAGCCATGGTGACTTCAAGGGCCACAACCTGTTCTGGTACAACGGCCAATGGTCGCTGATCGACCTTGACGCCATGTGCCAGCACGCCACCCAGCTCAGCTTCGCCCCGGCCTACGCCCGTGATCGGGCGCGGCTGCTGCGCAACTGGCCGAGCGGCAGTGCCTTGCATCAGCGGCTGGACCGGCTGCTGCCCAAGCTGGCCGAGTAATCCGCCGGCAGTGCCAGCCAGTCGCTGCTGCGGCCTGGCTGGCGCACGCGAATGCGCCATTGGCCGCCCTGTTGGCGCAATACTGCCCAGGCGTGGACTGCGCCCAGTGCCTTCTCGGGCAGCAGCAAATGGTATTGCCCGGCAAGCAGGTGCCGTCGAACCGGCAACTGATGGTTACCCAACTGCAGATAGAGTTGCCCCCCAGCGTCGTGCAGGTCGGCGTCCCCTGCCACCGGTTCGCCCGCTAATGGTTGTTGCAGGCGTACCTCTTCCAGCAGGTGGGCTATGTCAGGCAACCCGTCATGCCAAAGCACGATGGAATCGACCACCCAATTGCCGTTGCGCAGCCGTTTGATCGGCAGTTGCGCGTAGGCATCCGGCTGCCTGGGGTCGAGTACCCGCCAGCGATAGCCGTCGAAGTGGACGTTGTACAACCGCCCCTGGCTGTCCTTGACGAAGTACCGGTCCGGACCTGGTACGCTGTTGATCTGTTCGTACACTTCCTCGCCATGAACGCCGTCGATCCGGTAGCGCAGCTTGCTCACATCCACGGCCGCTTCGTGGGTATTCGGCAGTGGGCGCGGAGGTTGCGGCGGCAGGCCGCGCATCGCCCTGCGCATGAGGGGCGAACCAGCGAAACTGGACAATCCATCGGCGCTGTGGCTCAAAGCGGCCATGGCGTGGTGGAAGGTTGCTGCATAGTCCTCTTTTTCCAGGGCTTCGAAGCCGTCCCACAGCGAAATCGACATACGGCCGAAGGCCAGGGCTGACATTGTCGGGGCCGGTAGCACGAGGCTGATCATGTCGAGAACCAGGCGCAGCGTCGACAGCCCGTACTCGCCGAGCAGCTCGCGGTTGCTGCGGCTGTTGGTATCGGCCTCGGCGATCATGGCGTGGACCTGGGCCTTGTAAAGGGCATCGAAGAGGTTGCCGTTGATCATTGGCCTTTGCACATATGGCCCGAGGCGGCCCTTGCGCACCAACTTGTCGAGCCGCTTGCCATCAGCCAGAGGCGCGCGCTGGATCAGGTATTTTCGCAAGGAAGGCATGCTGCGAAGGGTTCTGAGCAGCGCCCGGGTATCGGGGTATTCACGCCATGCGCGCCGATCGGGAGCGTCCGGCGTATACAGCACCAGCGACGGCTGGTTGTCGCTCTCGGCATTGAGCAGCAGTACCCCTTGCAGCGTGTGCCCGTCGATGATCAGTTGGCGCACCGCGATACGATGCTCGTCGATGGTAGGGCGCCAATTGTTGTCGGGGTGGTCGGTGACGGCTTTGACCCAGCGATAGCCCCGCTCGTGGGTATCGTTCAGAAAGTGCCTGGCATAGCGGGCCTTGGCCGCCTCGGCGCGCATGCGGGCGCGGTTCATGTTGCCGTGGCATTGCATGCGCCAGCGCGCACCTGGAGACTCCAGCAGGTGGGTTCGCAGGTAGCGGATGTAGCCACTGCCGGCGTCTAGCTCACGCACCAGGCGCTTTACCCCTTCCGCGGATATTGATTCCAGCGTGGAACCGTCTTCGTGGTGTATTCGGGCAGTCAGCCAGTAATCGACGTCGAACCAGCCGATGTTCAACAGGGCCAGCTCGTCCAGGCGGTAGGTGGTGGTTACCAGTTCGATGGTGCCACCGACATGGCGACGGTTGGCAACGGCCACGTAACCCGAAGGTGCCAGCGGGTTGATCAGCGGGCCGGTGCGGTGTGCAAGTGTGACGGTTATGCAGACTTTTTCGGCAGGCAATTCGATGGAGAATTCGCGCCGCAGCGCCTTGCCGAGGCGTTCGCGCACCCATGCCAGCAGGTGGTGGCGATTGCCGAACGCCTCCAGGGTCAAAAGGCCGGGTGCAGCAGCCTGGGTGATGGCCCCGGCGAGCTCCTGGATCGTTTGCATGATGTGCGTCAGGCTTTGCGTGGAGCTCTGGCGCAGCCAGGCGGGCAGGTGTTTTTCCAGCAGCAGCGCATAACGGGTGGACAACGCATATTGGCTGCCCATGAGATCGGTCAGTGACTGCTGTTTGGCCAGGGTGCTTTTCAGTGCCGGTAGATTCGGGTTCTGGTCAAGCGCCCAGGCGGCGTGCCAGGCGATGGTAAGCCGTTGATGCTGCGCGTCGATCACGTCAGTGGCCTGTTGTTCGACCAGGTCACCGGTAAACCACTCGTAGCGCAGCCGGTCGGCACACCGGACCAGTTGCTGGTCCTGCAGGCGGGGTAGCAATTGCAGTATTGGCCGGCTTTGCATGGGGTCGTCCAGGCGCTCGCACAGCTCCCTGTGCAGTTCGGCCAGGTTGGCGAAGCCTTCAACGCCATGAGACACGCTGCACAACAGTGCCTGGCCTGTGGCTGTTGCAGGCTCGGCAATGGCCCCTTCCGGTACTTCTGCCACCAGTACCAGCACGCCGGGTAACGGTAACCGGCCATTGGGGCTTGAACGGTTGAATACCGGCCGATAAACCTGGGCCCGGTGGGTGTCTGGCAGGTGGTTGCGCTGCCAGGGGAGCGGCAGCTCCAGGGAGGTGCGCAGCATGCTGATGTGGCTGTAGTCCAGGGTCTGGTCGGCGAGGCGCAGTTCCAGTTCGGCCAGAAGTTGCTCATGACGCAGTTCGCGCAGTTGTCGGGCGCGGCTGTGGCCTGCTTCGACAGGGTCGTTCCAGAACGCTGCCAGGTCACCGAAAAAACGCTGACGCATGGCGGCCGGCTCCGTTTCGCCCGCCAGTTCGGGTTTGCCTTGCTCAAGGGCGATCAGTTGTTGATCGAGCGCTTCGAGGCGCTGCAAAGGTGTCATGGTATGGCTCCTTGGAAAATGGCAGCCAACCATGTCGCGGCAAAAGAGGGTGCGGGTATTACCCGGCTACTGCCGTGGACGAGGGTAGAAACCTTGCAGGCCAAGAGCCGCCGACACCCCCAGGCCGAGCCAGGCCAGGCTGTCCCAGACCCCGTCCCCCAGCAAGGCGGCAAATAGCCCCACGGCAGTGAGCAGGGCCACGACCATCGGCCAGATGAGGATGCGCCAGGTCGGCTGTGACTTGTGGCTCATGCCCGCGCCTCCCGCTTCGTGCGTTGTTTGCCCCACCACAGGTACAAGCCGCTGCCGAGGACGATGATGGTCAGCACATCGAGTAGCGCCCACAGGATTTGCATTGGCCGGCCGCCGTAGTCGCCGAAGTGCAGTGGTTGCGACAGGCCCATGGCATCCATGTACCAGGGGCGTTCGCCGACGGCGGTCACCGTTAGTGTTCGCGCATCGATCAGTACGGGCGTGAGCAGGTGCGAGGTCAGGTGCGTGGCGCCCTTCATGAACACCGCATAGTGGTGCTCGCTGGAAAAGCGTGTGCCCGGGAAGGCGATGAAGTCCGGGCGCATGCCGGGGGCGGCCTGTTCGGCGATGGTCAGCAGGTGGGTGGCCGGGGCGCGTTCGGTGAGCGGTGGGGCATCACGGTACGGGGCAACCATGGCCGCCAGGCTGTCGTTGCGCCAGGCGGCGATGACCAGGTCCGACAGCGCGCTGATGACACCGGTCACGCCTACCGTAAGAGCCCAGGCCAAGGTGACCACGCCGATCAGGTTGTGCAGGTCGAGCCAGCGCAGGCGACGGGATTTGCCGTGGCGCACCGTGCCGAAGTCCAGGCGGCGCATGAACGGTGCATAGAGCACGGTGCCGGAGATGATCGCCACGACGAACAGCACGCCCATGAAGGCCAGCAGCAGCTTGCCGGGCAGGCCGGCGAACATGTCCACGTGCAGGCGCAGCATGGTCATCATGAAGCCGCCGTTGGCGGCCGGCATGGCCACGGCTTCACCGGTGCGGGCGTCGAGCATGAAGGTGTGCGACGAATTGGGTTCGGTGCCGGCGGTGGCGGCGGTTATGGCCACTACGCCGTTGGCTTCGTCCTCGTCGTAGCCGAAGTACTGCATGACCTCGCCGGGGCGGTGCTGCTCGGCCTTGATCACCAACTGCTGCAGGTCGAGGTGCGGTGTATCGGCCGGCATTTCCCGCAGTTCGGGGGCGTCGCCGAGCAGGTGTTCGAGTTCGTGGTGGAAGATCAGCGGCAGGCCGGTGACTGCCAGCAACAGCAGGAACAGGGTGCAGACCAGGCTGCTCCAGGTGTGGGTCATCGACCAGCGGCGGATGGTTGGGCTTTTCATCACGGTACCGATTTTTGCCTGTTGGAAGCTGGGCTGCTGCGCAGCCCTTTCGCGACACAAGGCCGCTCCTACAAGGGGGCGTGTTTTCCTGTAGGAGCGGCCTTGTGTCGCGAAAGGGCCGCAAAGCGGCCCCCATTCACTCAGAACTTGTAATTGACACTGGCCACCACGTTGCGCTCGTCGCCGTAGTAGCAGTAGTACCCGTCACAGGTAGACAAGTAGTCCTTGTTGAACAGGTTCTTCGCATCCACGGCTACGGTCACCCCCTTGAGGGTGCTGTTCAGGCGGCCCAGGTCGTAGTGCACCGATGCGTCGTAGACGGTGTAGGACCCAACATGCCCCCAATCGGTGTTAGTGGTATTACCGTAGGTGTCGCCCACGTAGCGCACGCCAACGCCCACCCCAAACCCATCCAGTGGTCCGCTGTGCCAGGTGTAGTCAGCCCAGGCAGTAGCCTGGTTGCGCGGCACCTGCGCCATGCGCTTGCCTTTCTCGTCACTGGTGCCTTTGATGATTTCGCTGTCGTTGTAGGTGTACGAGCCCACCAGTTTGAGGTTCTCGGTCACATCCGAAGTAGCCTCCAACTCCAGGCCTTTGACACGCACTTCGCCAACCTGACGGGTCACACCACCCTCGGTTACCGACATGTTCTCCTGCGTCAGGTCGAACACAGCAGCGGTGAACAGGCTATTGCTGCCTGGAGGCTGGTATTTGATGCCCAGTTCGTATTGCTTGCCTTCGGTCGGTTTGAAGGCATCGGTGCTGTTGACGGTGGAACCGGTGGCAGCCTGGAACGACTCGGCATAGGAGATGTAAGGCGTCAGGCCGTTATCGAATACATAGCTGAGTGCTGCGTTACCACTGAACTTCTTGTCGCGCTGAGTATTGGTGGCGTCGCCTTGGTTGTGGAAGGTGGTGCCGGTGTGCACCCAGTCCTCACGACCACCGAGGGTCAGGCGCCAGTTGTCCAACGCCATCTGGTCCTGGATATACAGGCCGGTCTGCTGGGTTTTCTGGTCGTAGTCGTACATGTCGAAGTACTGAACGTTTGAGAAATCCTGACCGTAGATGGGGTTGTGGATATTGCTCGGTGGCACACCCGCCGAACCCCAGCGCCAGCGGGCATTGCTGTCCGAGCGCTGGTGGTCGAGCCCCAGCAGCAGGGTATGGGCAACCTGCCCGGTCTGGAAGTCGGCCTGGAAGTTGTTGTCCAAGGCGAACTGGGAGATGTCCTCCTCGACGATACCGGCGGTGCGTTGCACGGTGCCATCGGCGCTGACAGCTTCGTCCGGGCCGGCTGGCCAGATCGAACCACCGGCGGTAATGCCCTTGAAGTCCAGTTCGTTACGCGCGTAGCGCAGGTTCTGACGGAACTGCCAGGTGTCGTTCAGGCGTGTTTCGAATGCATAGCCGAGGTGGTAGTAGGTGCGGTCGTAGGATTCCCAATCCGGGTCGCCCAGGTTCTTGTGGTGCGAAATCTTGCCTGCGGGGCTATCCAGTTTGGTGCCCTGCAGTGGCAGGAACTGGCCGGTGATGCCGGTGTCATCGCGGGTGTACTGGCTGATGAAAGTCAGCTTGGTGTCGTCGTTGATGTTCCAGGTCAGGCTGGGCGCGATGTTGTAGCGTTTGTCCGGGATGTGGTCTACCGGCGAACCGCTGTCACGCACGGTGCCGCTCACTCGGTACAGGAACTGGCCTGCATCGTCGAGCTTGCCAGTGCTGTCGAAGTTGATCTGCTTGTGGTTGTTGCTGCCAACCTGGGCTTCGACTTCGTGGCTGCTTTCCAATTGCGGCCGACGGCTGGTCATGTCCAGCAGGCCGCCTGGTGGAGTCTGGCCGTAGACCGAAGAGGCCGGGCCACGCAGCACGGCGATGCGCTCCAGGTTCCAGGGCTCGATCTTGGGGGTGGCGTAGTTGCCCTTGGGCAACGGCAGGCCATCGAGGAACTGGGTAGGCACAAAACCCCGTACCAGCAACCAGTCGCTGCGCGAGTCGGAACCATAGCCGCTGCTCTGCACGCCAGCGGTGTAGCGAAGGGCGTCGTTCAGGCTGAGCACCGGCCGGTCTTCCATCTGCTGGCGGGTGATCACGCTTACCGAGCGGGGAAGTTCGGCGATGGCGGTGTCGGTCTTGGTGCCTGCTGCTGTCCGGGTAGCGGTGTAACCCTCTACCGGTCCCCAGGCACTTTCATAGCTGGAAGTCGCATTGATCGCAGTCTCCGGCAACGCCAGTGTCCCTTCCGGCGTAGCCACCAGGCTGTAGCTGCCCACGCTGCTTTGCTGCAGCTGCAGGCCGGTGCCGCGCAGGGCGGCCTGCAGGGCACCAAGGCCATCGTACTGCCCGCTCACCGGGGCCGAGGTGCGGCCGCTGACCAGTGCCGGGTCGATGGCCAGGGCGATGCCGGACTGGCTGGCGATCTGGTTGAGAGTGGTGGCCAGCGGGGCGCTGGGCAGGTCGTAGGCGCGCTGAGCGGATTGCTCGGCGGCGAACAGGGCAGGGCTGGCCAATGGTGCGGTCACGGCGATGGCCAGGGCCATCAGGCTGGGGCGCAGGATACGATCAACAGCACGGGACATGCAGAGGCTCCTCGACGGATAAGTGCTTTCTGCTTCCTTGCCGAGCGAGATTTGAAAAGTGACAGGGCGAATCTGAAAAAAATTGAGAATTATTTGAAGTTGGATTTCGCCTGTACCGCCCCTTTCGCGGGCTTGCCCGCTCCCACAGGGATCGCGGGGGCTTTGAGGCTGGTGCAATCCTGTGGGAGCGGGTTTACCCGCGAAGAGGCCGGTGCAGGCCTACTTGGGAACGACGGTCACCCACCACGGCGTATGCCGCTCGACCTTCACCGGCAGTGCCGGCACCAGCGACGACAGCGCCAGGTCGGTATCGGTCAGCGGGAAGCTGCCGGTCACCCGCAGGTCGGCGACCTGGTCGTCTACCCCGAGGTAACCGCTGCGGTACTGGCCAAGCGTGGCCAGCAGGTCAGCCAGGCGCACGTTGTCCACCACCAGCATGCCGCGGGTCCAGGCATCGGCACCGGCTGGCACAGTGCCGATCCGGCCAAGGCCGTTGGCGTTCATCAGAACCTGCTGGCCTTCGCGCAGCACCTGTTCGTCGCCGCTGTTCAGCGGCATGGCAGCGACCGAGGCTTGCAGTACTTCCAGGCGCGTGCCGTCGTCCTCGCGGCGCACCAGGAAGCGCGTGCCCAACGGGCGCAGGCGGCCATCGTCGGTGCGTACCAGCAGCGGGCGCCGGTCCTGATGGCCGGTTTCGACCGAAATCTCGCCTTGGTGCAGCACGATCACCCGTTGCTTGCCGGCGTAGTCGATATCCACGGCCGTGTGGCTGTTCAGGCTCAGCAAGGTGCCGTCTTCCAGGCGCAGGGTACGCAGTTCGCCGGTGGCGGTACGCTGATCGGCCAGCCAGTAGCTCGGTGCCAGCGATGGTGCGCCGACCCAGGCCAGCAGCGAGCCCAGCAGAAACATGCCGGCCAGCCCGCCGCCGACCTTGCCGATACGTCGGCGCAGCCCGGCGCGCGATTGCAGCAGGGCCTGGCGTGCCGGGCCGGCAGCGGCGCTCACACGCTGGTCCATGGCGCCGAGTTGGCGCCAGGCGCGGGCATGCTCCTCGCTGGCGGCATGCCAGCGCATGAATTCGCTGCGCTCGTCAGGTGTGCCGCTGCCGTTGTCGAGGCTGAGCTTCCAGGCAATGGCGGCTTCCAGCACCCGGGACGAAACCGGTGAACTGCTCACGTCGGCTCCCCGTACAGGGCCACGTAGCACTGGCGCATGCCCTGGGCGATGTACTGGCGCACCCGCGAAACCGAAACCCCCATGCGCTCGGCGATTTCGGCATGGCTCATACCGTCCAGGCGATTGTGCAGGAATGCTGCGCGGGCCTTGCTCGACAGCTTGCCGAGCAGGCGGTCGATGGCCTTGAGGTCCTCGAGGATCAGGTGTTGCACTTCCGGGGAAGGTTGTTCGGCTTCCGGCATCAGGGCCAGTTCGGCCAGGTAGGCCTGTTCCAGCGCGGCGCGGCGGAAGTGGTCGAACATCAGGCCCTTGGCCACGGCGGCCAGGAACGCGCGGGGTTCGCGGGGCGTATCCAGTTGCGCACGGCCGAGCAGGCGCACGAAGGTGTCCTGGCTCAGGTCTTCGGCACGTTGGCGGCAGGCCATGCTGCGTTGCAGCCAGGCGAGCAGCCAGCCGCGATGGTCGCGGTACAGCGCACCGACCAGATCGGCGTGTGGGCTCTGTGCAGAAGACAAGCAGCGTCCCCCCGGAACGAATGCATTAACTAACGATAATTATTCGCGATTGTTGCAGAGGGGAGGGGGTGGGTGCAATGGACGCTTATCGGATGGCCATCATCCAAGTCGTGCAGATGTTATGCCTGTGCTGGCCTCTTCGCGGGTAAACCCGCTCCCACAGGATCTCCAGGGTATCAAAGGCAGTACAGTCCCTGTGGGAGCGGGTTTACCCGCGAAGAGGCCAGCAAGGGCGGTGAAAAGCTACAGGCCGTGGTTGTGCACCTTGCGCCTGCGCCACCCGCGCAAGCGCTGCTCCAGCTGCAGGGGGCTGTCCAACTGCTGGCGTCGGGCCTGGCTGAACAGGATCAGCGCCAGTTCGGCGGTAACCAGCGCATCGGCGCTGGCGTGATGGCGCTCCTCGACCTGGAGGCCAAACCGCGCCACCCAGTCATCCAGCCCGGCCTCGCGCAGCACTGTGTCGGGGTTGAGCATCGGCGCCAGCTCGGCAACATCCAGGAAAGGTGACTGCAAGCGATAGCCCAGGCTTTCCTTCAGCGCGCGGGCGAGCATGCGCTGGTCGAACGGCGCATGGAATGCCAACACCGGGCTGTTGCCGATGAAGTCGAGCAGATCGAGCAAGGCCTCGGCCGGGTCGCAACCGGCAGCCAGTGCACTCGGGCCCAGGCCGTGGATCAGCACGCTGGCGTTGGTCTTCTGCAAAGGCCGGTGCAAGGTGCGTTCGAACTGCTGGGCAAAGTCGATGGCGCCGTCTTCGATGGCGACGGCACCAACTGATAGCACCTGGTCACGGTTGGTGTTCAGGCCGCTGGTCTCCAGGTCCAGCACCACCCAGCGTTGCTCGCGCAGGGTACACACCCCCAATGGCGCTGGCTTGGGCAGCCGGGCCAGGCGCTGGCGCGTGGCGTGGTCCAGTTCCGGCGCACTGGGGCGCAGCCAGGCGAACAGGCTCATAGCTGGTACCGCAAGGCCAGGCTGCTTTGCAGGCGCTGGGCCTGGCGCAGGGACTCGCGCAGGATGCGCCGGTCCAGGTGGTTGAGGCTGTCCGGGTCCAGGCGGTTGGAATAGGGCAGGTTGTCGCGGGTCTGGCGCTGGTGCTGCTGCATGCGCGTTTGCTGGATGAAGTGGTAGGCCTCTTCATACGCTGCGCCATCCAGTGCCTCGATCACACCCTTGGCCACGAGCTGGCGCAGGCGCTCCAAGGTATTGCAGGCACCGATGCCGTTGGCCAGGGCCAGCAGCCGCGCACCATCGACGAAGGGCGTCAGGCCCTGGACCTTGAGGTCGAGGGTGGCGGCCTTGTCGTTGCCCTGGCGGGTCAGCACGAACTCGCGCAGGCGGCCCACCGGCGGGCGCTGGCGCAGGGCGTTGTCAGCCATCATGCGCTGGAAGATGCGGTTGTCGGCCACCTGGTCCAGCAGGCCCTGGCGCAGCTGCTCGCAACCTTGCTCGTCGCCCCACACCACACGCAGGTCGAAATAGATGCTCGAGCCCAGCAGGTTCTCCGGGCTGGCTTCGCGGACAAAACCGGCAAAACGCCGCGCCCATTCACTGCGCGACAGGCACAGCTCGGGGTTGCCGGCCATGACGTTGCCCTTGCACAGGGTGAAGCCGCACTGGGCCAGGCACTGGTTGATGTATTGCGCCAGCGGCAGCAGGCGTGCGCGGATGGCGTCGGCTTCGGCGGCGTTGGCGGCTTCGAAGAGGATGCCGTTGTCCTGGTCGGTGTGCAGGGTTTGTTCTCGTCGCCCTTCGCTGCCAAAGCACAGCCAGCTGAACGGCACGCCCGGGTCTCCGCGTTCGGCCAGCGCCAGTTCGATCACCCGGCACACGGTGTGGTCGTTGAGCAGGGTGATGATCTGGGTGATCTGGGTGGAGGACGCGCCATGGGCCAGCATGCGCTCGACCAGCTGGCTGATTTCGCCGCGCAGCGAGACCAGGGTATCCAGGCGTGGCGCATGGCGGATGGTGCGTGCCAGGTGCACCAGGTCGACCCGTTGCAGGGAGAACAGGTCGCGCTCCGAAACCACACCGCACAGGCGCTGGTTTTCCACCAGGCATACGTGGGCGATGTGCCGCTCGGTCATCGCCATGGCTGCGTCGAAGGCGCTGGCCTGGGGGCTGAGGTAGAACGGCTGGGCGGTCATGTGGCGTGCGATGGGTGCACCCAGGTCGGCATCGGCCGCAGCCACCACCTGGCGCAAGTCGCGCAGGGTGAAGATACCGGTGGGGTAGCGCTGCGGGTCGACCACCACGATGCTGCCGACCTGCTGCTCGTGCATCAGCCGCACGGCGTCGCGCAGGGGCGTGTCGGGGCTGCACACCACCGGGTGGCGCATGGCCAGTTCACCCAGTGGCGTGTTCAGCGAATACTGGGTGCCGAGGGTTTCCACCGCGCGCTGGCGTACCTGCTGGTTGACCTGGTCGAGCAGGCTGCTGACCCCGCGCAGGGCAAAATCCCGAAACACTTCCGACATCGAGAACACGCGGATGAACGCGGCCTTGTTCAGCTGCAGGCAGAAGGTGTCCTCACCTGCCAGATGCTCGGTGCGTGTCGCCCGTTCGCCGAGCAGGGCAGCCAGCGGGAAGCATTCGCCACTGGTGATCTCGAAGGTAGTCTCCACACCAGGTTTGACCAGATGCTGGCGTTCACCGACCACGCGGCCCTGCTTGACGATGTAGAAGTGCTCGACCGGCCCGTCGGCAGGTTTGACGATGCTTTCGCCGCTGGCATAGAAGCGCAGCTGGCACTGTTCGACCAGGTAGGCCAGGTGGCTGTGTTCCATCTGGTTGAACGGCGGAAAACGCTGCAGGAACTGCAAGGTGCCCTGGATGTTCTGCAGCACTGCCGTCCTGCCCGCCTGGCTGTAGGCGTCCTTTTTGCTCATGAAACTGACCGTATCGCTATGCCGAACTATATATCTATATATATAGGTGCCGGCCATGTTGTTCTCTGCCTCCATGGTCGGCTTGCGGCGGGATGGTGCCCATTGGACGTAAGTCTATGAGTGCCCCTGTCAAAGACCCGACGAAAGGCCAGCCGGGTTACGCAAGTTCTGCGGTCCTAATGCTGAAGCGGAAATTTTTTGACGAGATGAGCATGCCTGAGCAACACGACATCCTGAGCGACGCCGAGCGCGAGGCATTGGCCGTCGTAAGTGCGCCCGTGGCTGCCAAGCCGCTGGTGCTGGTGGTGGATGACAATGCGGTGAATCGTGAGGCGCTGATCCTGTACCTGAAAAGCAGGGGGATTGACTGTGTCGGGGCGGATGGGGCTGAGGAGGCCAGGCTGTACCTGCACTACCAGCAACGGATTGGCTTGATGATTACGGATTTGCGCATGCAACCCGAGGATGGCCTGGACCTGATCCGCAAGGTTCGCGAATCAGAGCGGGCGGCGTTGTCGATCATCGTGGTGTCGGGCGATACCGACGTTAAAGAGGCGGTGGACGTGATGCACCTGGGGGTTGTGGATTTTCTTCTGAAGCCGGTCGACCTGGACAGGCTGCTGGAGCTGGTGAAGAAAGAACTGCAGATCGCTTAGCTGAGGAGCCTGTTCCGGCCTCATCGCCGGCAAGCCAGCTCCCACAGGGACCGCACAGCGTTTGAGGCCTGTGCAGTCCCTGTGGGAGCTGGCTTGCCGGCGATTGGGCCGCAAAGCGGCCCGCTGTCGCAGATGTCGCTTACAGCCCGTTACGCGCCTTGAACTCGCGGCGACGGCGGTGCAGTACCGGCTCGGTATAGCCGTTCGGCTGCTTGCCACCTTCCACCACCAGTTCTACCGCCGCCTGGAACGCGACGTTATCGTCGAAGTTCGGTGCCATCGGGCGGTACAGAGGGTCGCTGGCGTTCTGCTGGTCCACCACCACGGCCATGCGCTTGAGGCTTTCCAGCACCTGCTCCTGGCTGACCACGCCATGGCGCAGCCAGTTGGCCAGCAGCTGGGCCGAGATGCGCAGGGTGGCGCGGTCTTCCATCAGGCCGACGTTGTTGATGTCCGGCACCTTCGAGCAACCTACGCCCTGGTCGATCCAGCGCACCACGTAGCCGAGGATGCCCTGGGCGTTGTTGTCCAGTTCGTTGCGGATCTCTTCGGCCGACCAGTTGGTGTCGGCGGCCAGCGGGATGGCCAGGATGTCGTCCACCGACGCCGGGGTACGCGAAGCCAGTTCACGCTGACGTGCCTGTACGTCCACCTTGTGGTAGTGCAGGGCATGCAGGGTGGCGGCGGTCGGCGACGGCACCCAGGCGGTGTTGGCACCGGCCAGCGGGTGGGCGATCTTCTGCTCGAGCATGGCTGCCATCAGGTCGGGCATGGCCCACATGCCTTTGCCGATCTGCGCACGGCCTTGCAGGCCGGTGGCCAGGCCGACGTCGACGTTGTTGTTCTCGTAGGCACCGATCCACTTCTCGTTCTTCATGGCGCCCTTGCGCACCACGGCGCCGGCTTCCATCGAGGTGTGGATTTCATCGCCGGTGCGGTCGAGGAAGCCGGTGTTGATGAACACCACGCGCTCGGCTGCGGCCTTGATGCACGACTTGAGGTTGACCGTGGTACGGCGCTCCTCGTCCATGATGCCGACCTTGACGGTGTTGCGCTTCATGCCCAGCAGGTCTTCGACCTGGCTGAAGATCTCGGCGGCGAAGGCTACTTCCTCCGGGCCGTGCATCTTCGGCTTGACGATGTACACGCTGCCGGTGCGGGTGTTCTTGCGGCTGGTGTTGCCATTGAGGTTGTGCAGGGCGATCAGGTTGGTGAACAGGCCGTCCTGAATGCCTTCGGGGATTTCGTTGCCTTGGGCGTCGAGGATCGCCGGGTTGGTCATCAAGTGACCAACGTTGCGCACGAACAGCAGCGAACGGCCATGCAGGGTCACGCTACCGCCGTTGGGCGCGGCGTACTCGCGGTCCGGGTTCATGGTGCGGGTGAAGGTTTTGCCACCCTTGCTAACGCTTTCTGCCAGGTCGCCTTTCATCAGGCCCAGCCAGTTGCGGTAGACGATTACCTTGTCGTCGGCGTCGACGGCGGCAACCGAGTCTTCGCAGTCCATGATGGTGGTCAGCGCCGATTCCATCAGGATGTCTTTCACGCCGGCGGCGTCGGTGCTGCCGACCGGGGTGCTGGCGTCGACCTGGATTTCGAAGTGCAGGCCGTTGTGCTTGAGCAGCACGGCAGTCGGCGCAGCGGCATCGCCATGGAAGCCGATCAGCTGGGCATCGTCACGCAGGCCGCTGTTGCTGCCGCCTTTCAGGGCAACTACCAGCTTGCCGCCTTCGATGCGGTAGCCGGTGGAGTCGACGTGCGAGCCGGCCGCCAGTGGCGCGGCTTCGTCGAGGAAGGCGCGGGCGAAGGCGATGACCTTGTCGCCACGTACCTTGTTGTAGCCCTGGCCTTTCTCGGCGCCGCCTTCATCGCTGATGGCATCGGTGCCATACAGTGCGTCGTACAGCGAACCCCAACGGGCGTTGGCGGCGTTCAGGGCGAAGCGGGCGTTCATCACCGGTACGACCAGCTGCGGGCCGGCCATGTGGGCGATTTCTTCGTCCACGTTCTGGGTGGTTGCCTGGAAATCGTCGGCTTGTGGCAGCAGGTAGCCGATTTCCTGGAGGAATGCTTTGTAGGCTACGGCGTCGTGGGCCTGGCCTTTGCGTGCCTGGTGCCAGGCGTCGATCTTGGCTTGCAGCTCGTCGCGCTTGGCGAGCAGGGCTTTGTTCTTTGGAGCGAGGTCATTGATGATCTTCTCTGCACCGGCCCAGAACTGCTCGGCGACGATGCCGGTCCCTGGGATGGCTTCGTTGTTCACGAAGTCGTACAGGACCTTGGCGACCTGAAGGCCACCGACTTGAACGTATCCAGTCATTGCTTGCCTCACTCTGCTCAGCTATTTCGCTCTTCTGTATTAAGCCTGTAGCGCTTCTCTAAACACGGCACCAGTGCATGCCCCCGAGTAAAGCCCCGAGCGCGGCTGGGTGCGGCCTGCCAGACCGGCTGGCAGACAGTGTGCGTATTTTCACAGGCGCCTTGGCAGACATCCAAACGACGTTTTGTAGTCCGCGCCACGGGATACTACATGAAGCAGTAGGCGGGGCAAAATCAGACTAAAAGCGCCGTTATGCGACCCGTTGGTCGCGTATGGTCACGCTGGGAGTAAGTATGTTCGCAAAAAACAGGTGGATTGTTCCAGATAAATCTTGAAACAGTACACGATTCGTTGTGCGGATTGCCCTGCGGCAGGTTGCCGCGCCTTGCCTATACTGAGTCGATCCCCCGATTTTCTGCCGCACGGCGCGGTCCGACACGAGGAAGGGCTTGTGGATCATCTTGTACTGACTGTGATTGCCCCTGACAAGGCCGGCCAGGTCGAGCGCATTGCCCAGTGCATCGCCGACCACAGTGGCAATTGGCTGGAGAGCCGCATGTCGCGCATGGCCGGGCAGTTTGCCGGCATCCTGCGGGTGGCGGTGCCGGCGGAAAACTACGACGAGCTGGTGGCTTCGCTGCAAGGGTTGGTCCGATATGACATTCGCGTGCTGATCGCCGAGAGCGGCATCGAGCCGTCGTGCACCTGGAAGCCGATTGCCATGGAGCTGGTAGGTAATGACCGGCCAGGGATCGTGCGTGATATCACCCGTTTGCTGGCGGACCTTGGGGTGAACCTTGAGCGGTTTACCACTGAGGTGCGGCCGGCGCCCATGAGCAGCGAGCCGCTGTTCCATGCCGATGCCTTGCTGGCATTGCCGTTGACCCTGTCGCTGGAGGAATTGCAGCAGAAGCTGGAGAGCCTGGCGGACGACTTGATGGTGGAGTTGAAGCTGCGGCCGGAGGATTGATCCGAGATTGCCGGGGCCGCTTCGCGGCCCGTTCGCAGCACAAGGCTGCTCCTACAAGGATATGCATTCCCCTGTAGGAGGAGCCTTGTGCTGCGAATGGGCTGCAAAGCAGCCCCCTGCGGTTATCCCGATATCACGGGGAAGGCCCTGTGGATAACCTGGGGGTTCCCCTCTCCAGCCCAGGCCGCGCGCGCCTTGCACGGCCTTGATCAAAAAACACCCAAAAATCAGCAGCTTGTGCACAAAGCACGGGGACGAGGGTGTGGATAACCTTTGGAGATGTCTCTGCAGGCCACGAATCACAAGGCTTGCAGAGTTGTGATCATTTTCTGATCAACTACGCTTGCGCAAACTGACCCACGCATCGACGCTGTAGATCGCCAAACCTGCCCAGATGAACATGAACGCCACCAAAGTGCTCGGCGACAAGTGCTCATCGAACAGCAGCACCGCCTGCAGCAGCACCAGGGTCGGCGCCAGGTACTGCAGGAAGCCCAGCGTGGTGTACGGCAAGTGCCGCGCGGCAGCGTTGAAGCACACCAGCGGCACCAGTGTCACCGGCCCCGCAGCCATCAGCCATAACGCTTCGCTGCTGGTGTAGAACGCGCCCTGGGCACTTGTCGCCGCCGGATGCAGTAACAGCCAACCAAGGGCCAGCGGTACCAGCATCCAGGTTTCCACCACCAGGCCCGGCAGCGCCGCTACCGGTGCCTGTTTGCGAATCAGCCCATAGAAGCCGAAGCTCAGCGCCAGTACCAGCGACACCCATGGCAGGCTGCCCACCTGCCACACCTGCTGAGCCACACCCACGGCGGCCATGGCCACGGCCAGCCATTGCAACCGACGCAGGCGCTCGCCAAGAATCAGCATGCCCAGCAGCACATTGATCAGCGGGTTGATGTAGTAACCCAGGCTGGCCTCGAGCATGCGCCCGTTGTTCACCGACCATACGTAGGTCAGCCAGTTGCCGGCGATCAGCGCCCCGCTCAGGGCCAGGATGCCCAGCCGGCGCGGGTTGTCACGCAGTTCACGCCACCAGCCGGGGTGTTTCCACACCAGTAGCAGCAGCGAGCCGAACAGTGCCGACCACAGCACCCGGTGGACAATGATCTCCACCGCCGGAACGCTCTGGATTGCCTTGAAGTACAGGGGGAAAAGACCCCAGATGATGTAGGCGCTGAGGCCCAGTAGGTACCCGCGACGCGGGTTTGCGGCGTGCATGCAGAATCCTTGCTTAGGTAGCTAAATAAAGCGACGCCTATTGTAGACAGAGGCGGGCGTGCTTCTAGAACAATTTCAGCGGCGCTTCATCCAGTGCGGCCATTTGCTCGCGCAGGGCGAGAATCTGGTCTCCCCAGTAGCGTGGCTGGCCGAACCAGGGGAAGCTCGGCGGGAATGCCGGATCGTCCCAGCGCCGCGCCAGCCAGGCGCTGTAGTGCAGCTGGCGCAGGGCGCGCAAGGGTTCGATCAGGGCCAGCTCGCGCGGGTCGAAATCGTGGAACTCGTTGTAGCCGTCGATCAGTTCGGCCAGTTGGCCCAGGCGCTCCTCGCGGCTGCCGGCCAGCATCATCCAAAAGTCCTGCACCGCCGGGCCCATGCGGCAGTCGTCGAGGTCGACCACGTGGTACACCTCGTCGCGGTGCATCAGGTTGCCGGGGTGCAGGTCGCCATGCAGGCGGATGAGCTTGTGCGGGGTGCGGGCATAGATGTCCTCCACTCGCTTGAGCAGGTCGCGGGCCACCGATTCGAACGCCGGCAGCAGTTCGCGAGGGACGAAATCGCCTTCCAGCAGGGTATTCAGCGAGGCGTGGCCGAAGTTGTCCACAGCCAGCGCTTCGCGGTGCTCGAACGGTTTGCTGGCGCCCACGGCATGCAGGCGGCCGAGCAACTGGCCAAGACGGTAGAGCTGGTCGAGGTTGCCCGGCTCTGGCGCGTGGCCGCCGCGGCGCGGGAACAGGGTGAAGCGGAAGCCCTGGTGTTCGAACAGGGTGCGGCCGTCGTGCTGCAGCGGGGCGACCACCGGCACTTCGCATTCGGCCAGTTCGGCAGTGAAGCTGTGCTCTTCGAGGATGGCCGCGTCGCTCCAGCGGCCTGGGCGGTAGAACTTGGCGATCAGCGGTTGCGCGCCCTCGATGCCCACCTGGTAGACGCGGTTTTCGTAGCTGTTCAGCGCCAGTACCCGGGCATCGCTGAGAAGACCCAGGCTTTCCACGGCGTCCAGGACCAGGTCGGGGGTGAGGGTATCGAAGGGGTGGGACATGGTGGCTCCGGGGATAGGCGGCGTGGGGACCATGGTAACGCGTTATGCCTGTACCGGCCTCTTCGCGGGTAAACCCGCTCCCACATGGACGGCGCAGCTGCCGGGGGAAACGATGCACCTGTGGGAGCGGGTTTACCCGCGAACCGCGCAAAGCGCGGCCAAGCTATGCAGGAATCCCAAGCAATACATAAGAGGGATGAAATTGAACCCGCACCGAACTGCCTGCTGCTACCCGCTGCCCAGCCAACCAATCCGTGTCGGCAAACGCACACAACGTCTGCCCATTCCCTAACGCCAACCGGACCTCACCAGGCCCATCAGCCTTTGCCAGCACCTCCTCCACCGTCGCCCGCAGGCAATTGCTATCCGCTTCGGCCTCTTCGTCGTCGGCCAGCAACCTCACCCACCCCGCCTTGAGCAGCGCCACTACCGTCGTCCCCAGCGTCAGTTCCAGCCGTGCGGTGCTGTCGTGGGTGATCAACGCCTCGATCTCCAACCCACCACCCAACGCCAGGCTGACGCGATCATGCCGTCCCTCGCGGCGCAGGCCGCTGACCTGGCCCTGCAACTGGTTGCGCGCGCTGGTACGCAGCATCAGCCGGCCGAGCAGGTCGAGGTCGCTGGACTCCTCGGCAGCTTCGAGGATTTGCGCCTGAAGGGCCTGCAGCCTCTGGTACAGGCGCAGCACCCGCTGGCCTTCCGGCGACAGACGGGCACCACCGCCACCACGCCCGCCGGTACTGCGCTCGACAAGGGGCTGGCTGGCCAGGTTGTTGAGTTCGTCGATGGCGTCCCAAGCGGCCTTGTAGCTGATGCCCGCAGCCTTGGCGGCGCGGGTGATCGAACCTTCTTCGGCAATGTGCTGCAGCAGCGCGATGCGCTGGGGGCGGCGGGCGATGTGCTGGGTGAGGTGAGGGGGCAGGGACATGGGCATTCGGTCATTGTAAGTGGCAGCGAAGTGTAGCTTGTGTGGGAGCGGCCTTGTGTCGCGAAAGGGCTGTGTAGCAGCCCCAGCGATTTTTGCTGTGGCAGAGATCCTGGGGCTGCTACGCAGCCCTTTCGCGACACAAGGCCGCTCCCACAAGTCATACATACCCCGGCTTGGCCGTACGCGCCAGGCAATACACATCCACCCGCCGCGCACCGGCCTTGCGCAGCACTTCGGCAACCGCCTGCGCGGTCGCACCGGTGGTCAACACGTCATCGACAATGGCGACATGCTTGCCCGTCAGCTTGCCCGTGACGGTAAACGCCTGGCGCAAGTTGCGTCGCCTGGCTTTGGCGTCCAGTTGTTGCTGCGCAGGTGTCTCCCGTGTGCGCAGCAGCAACCGCTCGTCGCAACGTACCCCCACGTGCGACGACAGCCAGCGCCCGAGCATCCCCGCCTGGTTGAACCCCCGCTCCCGTAGTCGACGTTTGGCCAAGGGTACAGGCAACAACAGGTCGGGGCGCGGCAGCCCTTCGGTAAAGCCGTGCAGCAGCCCATGCGCGAGCAATTCGGCCATCAGGCGCCCCAAGGGCCACTGGCGGTTGTGCTTGAAACGGCTGATCAGCGTGTCCACCGGAAAGCCGAAATGCCACAGTGCAAGCACCTGCTCGAAGGCCGGTGCGCGGCGCTGGCACTGAGCGCAAGTCAGGCCGGCCATCGGCAATGGCAGGGCGCAGCGCAGGCAATGATCGCCCAGCCAGGGCAGTTCCTGCTCGCAGGCGACGCACAGCGGGTAGGCCTGCTCGGCAGATTCATCGCACAGCAAACACAGTTGATTAATAAGTGAGCACTTGTAAACCAGTCTTTTCCAGTGTGGTTGACAGTTCATAGGCCTTCCATGACTATGCGAGCTATCCGTGATGCGCTGGCGGGCTTTCCTGTCCCGGCGCCTGCTTCAGCCTAAACAAGGAAACGCCAATGAGCGCCAGCACAACTGCAACAACACGTCACGACTGGTCCCTGGCCGAGGTCAAGGCGCTATTCCAGCAACCGTTCAATGACCTGCTGTTCCAGGCGCAGACCGTGCACCGCGCGCATTTCGACCCGAACCGCGTGCAGGTTTCGACCCTGTTGTCGATCAAGACCGGCGCCTGCCCGGAAGATTGCAAATATTGTCCACAATCCGGCCACTACAACACCGGGCTGGAAAAACAGAAGCTGATGGAAGTGCAGAAGGTGCTGGAAGAAGCTGCCCGCGCCAAAGCCATCGGTTCTACACGCTTCTGCATGGGCGCGGCGTGGAAGCACCCGTCGGCCAAAGACATGCCCTACGTGCTGGAGATGGTCAAAGGCGTGAAGGCCATGGGCCTGGAAACCTGCATGACCCTCGGCAAGCTCGACCAGGAGCAGACCAAGGCCCTGGCCCAGGCCGGCCTGGACTACTACAACCACAACCTCGACACCTCGCCTGAGTTCTACGGCAGCATCATCACCACCCGCACCTACAGCGAGCGCCTGCAGACCCTGGCCTACGTGCGCGATGCCGGGATGAAGATCTGCTCCGGCGGCATCCTCGGCATGGGCGAGTCGCTGGACGACCGCGCCGGCCTGCTGATCCAGCTGGCCAACCTGCCCGAGCACCCGGAGTCGGTACCGATCAACATGCTGGTCAAGGTGGCCGGTACGCCGCTGGCCGAGGAAGAAGACGTCGACCCGTTCGACTTCATCCGCATGCTGGCCGTGGCCCGTATCCTCATGCCCAAGTCGCACGTGCGCCTGTCCGCCGGCCGCGAGCAGATGAACGAGCAGATGCAGGCCCTGGCCTTCATGGCTGGCGCCAACTCGATCTTCTACGGCGAAAAACTGCTGACCACCGCCAACCCGCAGGCCGACAAGGACATGCAGCTGTTCGCACGCCTGGGCATCAAGCCCGAAGCGCGTGAAGAGCACGCCGACGAAGTGCACCAGGCGGCCATCGAGCAGGCGCTGGTCGAGCAGCGCAGCAGTGAGATGTTCTACAACGCCGCGACAGCCTGAAATGGCCTTCGACCTGGCGGCGCGCCTGGCCGAACGGCGCGCCGCAGACCTGTATCGGCAGCGGCCACTGCTGGAAAGCCCGCAGGGGCCGGAAGTGGTGGTCGATGGCCAGCGTTTGTTGGCCTTCTGCAGCAATGACTACCTGGGCCTGGCCAACCATCCCGAGGTGATTGCCGCTTGGCAGGCCGGCGCCGAGCGCTGGGGTGTCGGTGGCGGTGCCTCGCACCTGGTGATCGGCCACAGTACGCCGCACCACCAGGTGGAAGAGGCCTTGGCCGAACTCACCGGGCGCCCGCGCGCGCTGCTGTTCTCCACCGGCTACATGGCCAACCTGGGCGCCATCACCGCGCTGGTGGGGCAGGGCGACACGGTGCTGCAGGACCGCCTGAACCACGCTTCGCTGCTGGATGGCGGGTTGCTCAGTGGTGCCCGTTTCAACCGCTACCTGCACAACGACCCAGCCAGCCTGGCCAGCCGCCTGGACAAGGCCGTCGGCAATACCCTGGTAGTGACCGATGGCGTGTTCAGCATGGACGGCGACCTGGCCGACCTGCCGGCGCTGGCCGATGTCGCCCGCGCTCGCGGTGCCTGGCTGATGGTTGACGATGCCCATGGCTTGGGCACCCTCGGCACCCAGGGCGGCGGTATCGTCGAGCACTTCGGTCTGGGCGTTGAGGATGTGCCGGTGTTGATCGGTACGCTGGGCAAGGCTTGTGGTACCGCCAGTGCCTTTGTGGCCGGCAGCGAAGAGCTGATCGAGGCGCTGGTGCAGTTCGCCCGCCCGTACATCTATACGACCAGCCAGCCACCGGCGCTGGCCTGCGCCACCCTCAAGAGCCTGGAATTGCTGCGCCGCGAAACCTGGCGCCGCGAGCACCTGGCCGCGCTGATCCGCCAGTTCCGTGAAGGTGCGCAGCAGATCGGCCTGGAGTTGATGGACAGCCCGACGCCGATCCAGCCCATCGTCATCGGCGACAGCGCAAAGGCCCTGCGCCTGTCACGCATGCTGCGCGAGCGCGGCTTGCTGGTGACGGCCATCCGCCCGCCCACCGTGCCGGCGGGCAGCGCACGTCTGCGGGTGACATTGAGCGCCGCGCACAGCGAGGCGCAGGTGCAGCTATTGTTGAATGCATTGGCCGAGTGTTGTCCACAGTTGGAGAGCGCCGATGCGTAATCGACTTGTTCTGTTGCCTGGCTGGGGCTTGGGCACTGCTTCCCTGGAGCCGCTGGCCGCGAGCCTGCGTGCCCAGGACGCCCGCCTGCAGGTAGAGCTGATGCCCTTGCCGGAACTGCCCCACAGCGATGTGCAGGCCTGGGTCGACCACCTCGACCGCAAGCTGCCGAGTGATGTCTGGCTGGGTGGCTGGTCGTTAGGCGGCATGCTGGCCAGCGCGCTGGCGCACAAGCGCGGCGACCATTGCTGCGGCCTGCTGACCCTGGCCAGCAACCCCAGTTTCGTGGCTCGCCCCGACTGGCCCCACGGCATGGCCGAAGACACTTTTGGCACCTTCCTCGACGGCTGCCGCAGCCATACCCAGGTCACCCTGAAGCGCTTCCGTACCTTGTGCAGTGACGGTGCCCTGCAACCGCGCACCCTGCTACGCCAACTGGGTGTCGGCGTACCGGACACCGACCCGCTGTACCTGGCCACCGGCCTTGAAGTGCTGGCCAAGCTGGATACCCGCGAAGCACTGCAGGCCTACGGTGGCCCGCAACTGCACCTGTTCGCCGGCAGCGATGCGCTGGTGCCGGCAGAGGCGGCAAAGGCGCTGAGCGAGCTGCTGCCCGATGTGGAAGTGGGCCTGGTCGAAGAAAGCTCCCACGCGTTCCTGCTGGAATACCCGCAGGAACTGGCGGCGGGCATCAAGAGTTTCCTGCATGAGAGTGGCGATGACTGACCTTTCCCGTCCGACCCTGCCCGGCGCGCTGCCCGACAAGCGCCAGGTAGCGGCCTCGTTCTCCCGCGCCGCAGCCAGCTACGACAGCGTGGCAGCCTTGCAGCGTGCGGTGGGTTCGAGCTTGCTGGAGCAGTTGCCGGAAGGCCTGCAGCCGTCACGCTGGCTGGACCTGGGCAGCGGCACCGGTCATTTCAGCAGGGCGTTGGCCGAGCGGTTCACCCAGGCCAGCGGCGTTGCGGTGGATATCGCCGAAGGCATGTTGTGCCATGCTCGCAACGAACAGGGCGGGGCGCTCTATCATGTGGCCGGTGACGCCGAGCGTTTGCCGCTGCGTGATGCCAGTGTCGACCTGGTGTTCACCAGCCTGGCCGTGCAGTGGTGCGGCCAGTTCGCCAGCGTGCTGGCAGAAGCGCTGCGAGTGCTGCGCCCGGGCGGCGTGCTGGCCTTCAGCAGTTTGTGTGTGGGTACCCTCGATGAACTGCGCGCCAGTTGGCAGGTGGTGGATGGCCTGGTGCATGTGAACCGCTTCCGCCGTTTCGAGGACTATCAGCGTCTGTGCGCAGCCAGCGGCTTCGAGCAGCTTGGGCTGCAGCGCTGCCCGCACGTGTTGCACTACCCGGATGTACGCAGCCTGACCCATGAGCTCAAGGCACTCGGCGCCCACAACCTGAACCCTGGCCGGCCTTCCGGGCTTACCGGCCGGGCCCGCATGCAGGGCCTGCTGCAGGCTTACGAGGCGTTTCGCCAGCCCGAGGGGCTGCCAGCCACCTACCAGGTGGTCTATGGTGTGTTGCGCAAGCCACAGGCTTAAGGGGAGCGAGATGAGCCAGGCCTATTTTATTGCCGGTACCGATACCGATGTTGGCAAGACCACCATCGCTGCCGGCCTGTTGCATGCGGCACGGTTGCAGGGCATGAGCACGCTGGGGGCCAAGCCGGTGGCCTCCGGTTGCACGATGACGCCCAAAGGCTTGCGCAACAGCGACGCACAGGCGCTGATCGATGAAAGCACGATCAAGCTGCCCTACGAACAGGTCAACCCGTTTGCCTTCGAGCCTGCGATTGCGCCGCATGTGGCAGCACGTGAGGCAGGGGTGACGCTGGCCGTGTCGGACCTGCTGGCGGCGATGCGGAATGTGCTGCAACAAAATGCCGATTTCACCCTGATCGAGGGAGCCGGAGGCTGGCGCGTGCCGTTGTCGGGGCTGGAAAACCTGTCCGACCTTGCGGTGGCCCTGCGGCTGCCGGTGATTCTGGTGGTCGGGGTGCGGCTCGGCTGTATCAGCCATGCCTTGCTAAGCGCTGAGGCGATCGAGCGTGACGGGCTGCAATTGGCGGGATGGGTGGCGAACATCATCGAGCCGCGTACTTCGCGCCTGGAAGAGAACCTGGCCAGCCTGGCCGAGCGTTTGCCGGCGCCATGCCTGGGGCGGGTGCCCAAGTTGAAGCAGGCCAGTGCCGACATGGTTGCTGAACACCTTCAGCTGGATCTGCTGGATTAGCCGTTTCCAGGCCCGGCCCTTTCGCGGGTAAACCCGCTCCCACAGATATTGCACAAGTCTCGAAAACTGTGGAGACCCTGTGGGAGCGGGTTTACCCGCGAAGAGGCCAGTGCAGGAATACCCAGGGCCTATCAAATGGCACCAGGCCATTAGGGATTTAAACGGGCCTTTTCACCCCTGGCCTGCTTTAATTGGGCCTGTTCGTCATCCAGCGTCAATGGAGTCCTGACATGGAAATCACCGGTAGCTCCGCCTATTACGCGGGCCTGAGCGCAATCCAGACCGGCCAGAACCGCGTCGATCAGGCTGCCAGCCAGATCGCCAGCACCACCGCCGAACGTAGCGCCACCAGCCAGTCTAGCGATTTTCAGGCCGAACGCCTGCGCGCGGTCGACCGCAGCCAGCAGATGGACCTGGCCACCAGCACCGTGCAGCTGGCCGTGGGCAAACTCGAAGTCGAGCTTGGCGCAAAGGTCGCCAAGGCATCCGACGAAATGCTCGGCCGGATCATCGACACCTACGCCTGACAGGGCGCTCACCCGATTTACACGCAGCCCCTGTGGGAGCGGGCGTGCCCGCGAATGCGTCAGATCAGGCACCTCTACTGCCTGGCCTGACCCTTTCGCGGGCACGCCCGCTCCCACAGGGGCGTCTTTATTTTTCAAGGCTAGGCATGAATACCATTTTTCGTGGCGTAAATGGCACCATAGTCCATCCTTGACATAAGGCGGAGCTAAACGTAAGTTTCAAACAACTGTTTGATCGACGGCCGCCACTTGCTGGTCACCCCCACAGAACTCACCTAGAGGTTCATCGCAATGCCTGATTACAAAGCCCCCTTGCGTGATATCCGCTTCGTTCGCGACGAGCTGCTCGGCTATGAGGCGCACTATCAGAGCCTGCCGGGTTGCCAGGACGCCACGCCCGACATGGTCGACGCGATCCTCGAAGAAGGCGCGAAGTTCTGTGAGCAGGTGCTGTCGCCGCTGAACCGCGTGGGTGACCAGGAAGGCTGCACCTGGAGCGAGGCGGGCGTTAAAACCCCGACCGGGTTCAAAGCGGCCTACGAACAGTTCGTAGAAGGCGGCTGGCCGAGCCTGGCGCATGACGTCGAGCACGGCGGCCAGGGTCTGCCGGAGTCGCTGGGCCTGGCGCTGAGCGAAATGGTCGGCGGTGCGAACTGGTCGTGGGGCATGTACCCGGGCCTGTCCCATGGCGCGATGAACACCATCTCTGCGCACGGCACCCCCGAGCAGCAGCACACCTACCTGACCAAGCTGGTATCCGGCGAGTGGACCGGCACCATGTGCCTGACCGAGCCGCACTGTGGTACCGACCTGGGCATGCTGCGCACCAAGGCCGAGCCACAGGCCGACGGTAGCTACAAGGTGTCGGGTACCAAGATCTTCATTTCGGCCGGTGAGCACGACATGGCCGACAACATCGTCCATATCGTCCTGGCCCGCCTGCCGGACGCACCAGCCGGCACCAAGGGTATCTCGCTGTTCATCGTGCCGAAGTTCCTGCCCAACGCCGAAGGCGGTGTGGGCGAGCGCAACGGCGTGAGCTGCGGCTCGATCGAACACAAGATGGGTATCCACGGCAACGCCACCTGCGTGATGAACTTCGACGGCGCTACCGGCTACCTGATCGGCCCGGCCAACAAAGGCCTGAACTGCATGTTCACCTTCATGAACACCGCTCGCCTGGGTACCGCGCTGCAAGGCCTGGCCCACGCCGAAGTAGCGTTCCAGGGTGGCCTGAAGTACGCCCGTGAGCGCCTGCAGATGCGCTCCCTGACCGGCCCGAAAGCACCGGACAAGGCTGCTGACCCGATCATCGTCCACCCGGACGTGCGTCGCATGCTGCTGACCATGAAGGCCTTCGCCGAAGGCAACCGCGCGATGGTGTACTTCACTGCCAAGCAGGTGGACATCGTCAAGTACAGCCAGGATGAAGAAGAGCGCAAGAAGGCCGATGCCCTGCTGGCGTTCCTGACCCCGATCGCCAAGGCGTTCATGACCGAGGTCGGCTTCGAAGCCGCCAACCATGGCGTGCAGATCTACGGTGGCCACGGCTTCATCGCCGAATGGGGCATGGAGCAGAACGTGCGCGACAGCCGCATTTCCATGCTGTACGAAGGCACCACCGGCATCCAGGCCCTGGACCTGCTCGGCCGCAAGGTGCTGATGACCCAGGGCGAAGCGCTGAAGGGCTTCACCAAGATCGTGCACAAGTTCTGCCAGGCGCAGGAAGGCAACGAAGCGGTCAAGGAGTTCGTCGAACCGCTGGCGGCTCTGAACAAGGAATGGGGCGAGCTGACCATGAAAGTGGGTATGGCCGCCATGAAGGACCGCGAAGAAGTGGGTGCGGCCTCGGTCGATTACCTGATGTATTCCGGCTACGCCTGCCTGGCCTACTTCTGGGCCGACATCGCCCGCCTGGCGGCCGAGAAACTGGCTGCCGGCACCAGCGAAGAAGCGTTCTACACCGCCAAGTTGCAGACCGCGCGCTTCTACTTCCAGCGCATCCTGCCGCGTACCCGTACCCACGTGGCGACCATGCTGTCGGGTGCCAACAACCTGATGGCGATGGACGAAGAGAGCTTCGGCCTGTCGTACTGATCCTGCCGTTGTAAAACGAAACCCGCCTGCCTTCACCGGCAGGCGGGTTTTTTCATTCTGCAGCCTGATGCCTATCTCTTTGTAGGAGCAGCCTTGTGCTGCGAATAGGCCATAGCTGCCACAGAAAATCTTTTGTCATTGCGGCCTTTTCGCAGCACAAGGCTGCTCCTACAAGGAAAAGCGTCTGATTCGATATTCAACTGTTCATGTGCACTGCCGATGAAGTAAGGGCACAATGCCACTATTGATCTGCCGGGTTGGAGATTACCCTTGTTTCGTTTTAACGCTGTTCGCGCGACTCACTTCCTGCCTTCGCTGATTCTTTTGCTGGCAGGACTCGCCGCGGCCTATGTGAGAGACCTCAGTGTCTTTTTCACATCGCTTTTCAACGTCCTGCCCACCTTGGTCCTGCTGCTGGGTGGCGCCTACTGTGCGGTGTACCGTCGCCAGCGTGAGCTGTTCCTGATGCTCACGGTGTACATCGCCTACTACCTGCTCGACACCCAGACCGACTTCTACCGTGACCATGGCCGCGTTCGCGAGGACGCGGCGGTGATCTTCCATCTCGTGTGCCTGCTGCTACCCGCCCTGTTCGGGCTGTATGGTGCCTGGCAGGAGCGCACCCACCTGCTGCAGGACCTGATCGCCCGTGGCGCCGTGCTGTTCGCCGTGGGTAGCGTGGCGGTGGCCCTGGAGCAAAGCTACCCCCAAGCACTACTGACCTGGTTGGCGGAAATCCGCTGGCCAACCTTGCATGGCCAATGGATGAGCCTGATCCAGATGGTCTATCCGCTGTTTCTCGGCGTGTTCATCCTGCTGGTGGTGCAATACCTGCGTGCACCACGGCCGCTGCACGCTGCGCAGGTGATGGGCCTGCTGGGCATTTTCTGGATGCTGCCGCAAACCTTCATCCTGCCGTTTACCCTGAACATCATGTGCAGCCAGGTCATGCTGATGATCGCCGCAGCGGTGGCGCACGAGGCCTACCAGATGGCTTTTCGCGACGAACTGACCGGCCTGCCGGGGCGCCGTGCGCTGAACGAGCGCATGCAGCGCCTGGGGCGCAACTATGTGATCGCCATGACCGATGTCGACCACTTCAAGAAATTCAACGACACCCACGGCCACGACGTCGGCGACCAGGTGCTGCGCCTGGTTGCCAGCCGTCTGTCCAAGGTCACCGGGGGTGGCCGTGCCTACCGCTATGGCGGCGAGGAGTTCGCCCTGGTGTTTGCCGGCAAGACTGCCGAGGAATGCGTGCCCCATGTGGAGGCCGTGCGCGAAATGATCGCCAACTACGTGATGCACCTGCGCGACCAGCACAACCGCCCGCAGGACGATACCGCCGGGCGCCAGCGGCGGGCGGGCAGCAGTGGGGGTACGGTGTCGGTCACCATCAGCATCGGTGTGGCGGAGCGCCAGGCCGATCATCGTAACCCCGAAGCGGTGCTGAAATCCGCCGACCAGGCGCTGTACAGCGCCAAGGGCGCAGGGCGTAATTGTGTCATGGTGCATGGGCAGCAAGCGCAGCGAGGGGCGGTGCGCACGGCGTGACCGAGCCAGACTATACGGTCTATTGATGACCCTATGTCTCGTAAAAGTTGTTCGGTTACACTGCCTGCAACCCAGTGTCGCGGTTCCCCGAGACCGCCCCGACCCGAGTAGCGAGAGGTTGTCATGGCTGAATATAAAGCGCCCCTGCGCGACATGCGCTTCGTACTGAATGAAGTCTTCAACGTGGCCGAGCAGTGGGTGCAGTTGCCCGGGTTGGCCGAGGTTGTCGATGCCGACACAGCCATGGCCGTGCTGGAAGAAGCCGGCAAGGTCACCGCCAAGTCCATCGCACCGCTCAGCCGTGCCGCCGATGAAGAGGGCTGTCACTGGGAAAACGGCGCGGTAAGTACCCCAGCCGGTTTCATCGAGGCGTACAAAACCTACGCCGAAGGCGGTTGGGTGGGTGTGGGTGGCGACCCGCTGTTCGGCGGTATGGGCATGCCCAAGGTCATCTCGGCTCAGGTCGAGGAAATGGTCAACGCCTCCAGCCTGTCCTTCGGCCTGTACCCGATGCTGACTGCTGGCGCCTGTCTGTCGATCAACGCCCACGCCAGTGAAGCGCTGAAGGAAAAGTACCTGCCAAACATGTACGCCGGCGTGTGGGCCGGTTCCATGTGCCTGACCGAGCCGCACGCCGGTACCGACCTGGGCATCATCCGCACCAAGGCCGAGCCCCAGGCCGACGGCAGCTACAAGGTCAGCGGCACCAAGATCTTCATCACCGGCGGCGAGCACGACCTGACCGAGAACATCATCCACCTGGTGCTGGCCAAGCTGCCGGACGCACCGGCGGGGCCGAAAGGCATTTCGCTGTTCCTGGTGCCGAAGTTCCTGGTCAATGAAGATGGCAGCCTGGGGGCGCGCAATCCCGCCACCTGCGGCTCGATCGAGCACAAGATGGGTATCCAGGCCTCGGCCACCTGCGTGATGAACTTCGATGAAGCGGTCGGCTATATCGTCGGTGAGCCAAACAAGGGCCTGGCGGCCATGTTCACCATGATGAACTACGAGCGCCTTGGCGTTGGTATCCAGGGCCTGGCGTCGGCCGAGCGCTCCTACCAGAATGCCGTGGAGTACGCCCGCGACCGCCTGCAGAGCCGCGCCCCGACCGGGCCACAAGCCAAGGACAAGGCCGCTGACCCGATCATCGTCCACCCGGACGTGCGCCGCATGCTGTTGACCATGAAGGCGCTGATCGAGGGTGGCCGTGCCTTCTCCAGCTATGTGGCCATGCAGCTGGACAGTGCCAAGTTCAGCGAAGACACCGCCGTGCGCAAGCGCAGCGAAGAACTGGTGGCACTACTGACGCCGGTTGCCAAGGCCTTCCTCACCGACCTGGGCCTGGAGTGCGCGGTGCACGGCCAGCAGGTGTTCGGCGGGCATGGCTACATTCGCGAATGGGGGCAGGAGCAACTGGTGCGGGATGTGCGTATCACGCAGATCTACGAAGGCACCAACGGCATCCAGGCCCTCGACCTGATGGGGCGCAAGGTGGTGGCCAGTGGCGGGGCGTACTACCGGCTGTTCTCCGACGAGATTCGTCAGTTCATTGCCAGCGCAGGTAGCGAGCTGGATGAATTTGCCAAGCCGTTGGGTGCCTGTCTCGATCAGCTCGACGGGCTGACCGAGTGGGTGCTGGAACAGGCCAAGGGCAACCCGAACGAAATCGGGGCGGCTTCGGTCGAGTACCTGCATGCCTTTGGTTATGTCGCCTACGCCTACATGTGGGCACTGATGGCGCGGGCGGCGAAGGCGGGTGAGGGGGATGAAGCGTTCTATACGGGCAAGCTGGGTACGGCGCGGTTCTACTTTGCGCGGTTGCTGCCGCGGGTGAATTCGCTGGTGGCTTCGGTGAAGGCGGGGAGTGAGTCGTTGTACCTGCTGGATGCCGAACAGTTCTGACAGATATGGGGACTGCGTAGCAGTCCCTGCCGTGTAAGCTTTTTCCTACACAACGTGGTGACTTTTCACCACTGTTCTCAGATTGGATCCACGGTTATTCTTTACCACATGGACGTTGCGCAGGAAGCGCAAAGGACAGATCAAGGACGACGACGAAGGACCACCTGCCAGGATGGCGGGGCGATACGGATGTCACAGGGAAACAGTCTGGAAAACCCCGCTTCGGCGGGGTTTTCTTTGTGCGCGGGTTTTTCAGCCCAGCACATCCAGCGGTGATGCACCCAACAGGCGGGCGTCCGTCTCTTCCTCCAGCAGCGTGCGCAGCAGCTCCACAGAGGCCTGCTGGCGCTGGGCATCGCGGAACACCAAGCCAACCTTCAGCGGTACCCGTGGCTCGCTCAACGGCTTCCACAGCAGCCCCTGGTCATCCTCGGCGGCCTCCTTGGCCCGCCCCGGCAAGATGGTGGCCAGCGCGGTATGGGCCAGGCTGTCGAGAATCCCCGCCATGTTGTTCATCTCTGCCTGCACCTGCGGCCGACGCCCCTGGCTGGCCAGCTGCGCCTGCCAGATCTGGCGGATCTGGAATTCCTCGCCCAGCATCAGCATGGGCAGCTCGGCGGCCTGGCGAATGGACACCTTCTTGAAGTCCTTCAGCGGGTGGGTGGCGGGGATGACCAGTTGCAGTTCATCTTCATAGAGCAGCAGACCATGCAGCCCCGGCTGGCGTGGCGGCAGGTAACTGATACCGATGTCCAGGCTGCCATTGAGCAAGCGCCGTTCAATCTCCAGCCCTGACAATTCGTAGATCTGCACCACCAAGTGCGGCTGTGCCCTGCGCAGGCGTTCGAGCAGCTGCGGCACCAGGCTCGGCCGCACGGTCTGCAGCACGCCGATGGCCAAGGTACGCAGCGACTGGCCCTTGAAGTTGCGCATGGCCTCGTGGGCGCGCTGCAGGCCGTCGAGCAACGGCAGGGCGTGGTTGTACAGGGTGTGGGCGGCCAGAGTCGGCAGCAGGCGCTTGTTGCTGCGTTCGAACAGGCTCAGGTCGAGGCTGTGCTCCAGCTGGCGGATCTGCTGGGAAAGCGCTGGCTGGGACAGCGACAGGCGCTCGGCGGCGCGGCCCACGTGGCCTTCTTCATACACCGCGACGAAATAACGCAGTTGGCGGAAATCCATAAGTGATACTTATCGAAAATGCTGGAAAAACGAAATGGTCGAAAACCCTCGCGAGGCCTAGTCTATCGCCGTATTCCAACGGGTTACAGCGATGAATCGATCGATTGTTACTCCGGATGAAAAACACTTTTGATAGGCAAGGCAAAATATCGAGTGCTGCACCAAGACCGCACCGTGACCGCCCCTGTCGTGATTGGTTGGAGCCCTGATGAACCTGTTCAACCTGCGCCGCCCGGCCCCTGCCGCCGTCGCCGAGCCCAAGCGTGCGCCGGTGATCTTGCCGGAAGCGCCACAGCTGTCGCGTGAGTGCCTCATGCCCAGCAACGAACGCGCAGCGCAGGTATTCGTGCGTGGCCAGGGCTCCTGGTTGTGGGACAACGAAGGGCATGCCTACCTGGACTTCACCCAGGGTGGTGCGGTCAACAGCCTGGGCCACAGCCCCAGTGTGCTGGTGAAGGCGCTGGGCAGCCAGGTCCAGGCGTTGATCAACCCGGGCTCGGGCTTCCACAGCCGTGGCCTGCTGGGGCTGGTCAACCGCCTGTGCCAGAGCACCGGCAGCGACCAGGCCTACCTGCTCAACAGCGGTGCCGAAGCCTGCGAAGGTGCGATCAAGCTGGCGCGCAAGTGGGGCCAGCTGCACCGCAACGGCGCCTATCACATCATCACCGCCACCCAGGCCTGCCATGGCCGCAGCCTGGGCGCGTTGTCGGCGTCCGACCCGCTGCCGTGCAACCGCTGCGAACCGGGCCTGCCGGGCTTCAGCAAGGTGCCATTCAACGACTTGGCGGCGCTGCACGCGGAGGTGGACTCGCGCACCGTGGCGATCATGCTCGAGCCGATCCAGGGTGAGGCGGGTGTCATCCCGGCCACGCAGGAATACCTCAAGGGTGTGGAAACGCTGTGCCGGGAACTCGGCATCCTGCTGATCCTCGACGAGGTGCAGACCGGCATCGGCCGCTGTGGCGCGCTGCTGGCCGAGGAAACCTACCGCGTGCGCGCCGACATCATCACGCTGGGCAAGGGCCTGGGCGGTGGCGTGCCGCTGGCGGCCTTGCTGGCCCGGGGCACGGCGTGCTGCGCCGAGCCTGGCGAACTGGAAGGCAGCCACCATGGCAACGCGCTGATGTGCGCTGCCGGCCTGGCTGTGCTGGATACCGTGCTGGAGCCTGGCTTCTTCGCCCAGGTGCAGGACAACGGCCGCCACCTGCGTGAAGGCCTGAGCCGGCTGGCTGGGCGTTATGGCCAGGGCGAAGTGCGCGGGCAAGGCCTGTTGTGGGCCCTGCAGATGAAAGAAAACCTGGCCCGCGAGCTGGTGGCGGCTGCCTTGCATGAAGGCCTGTTGCTCAACGCACCGCAGGCGGATGTGGTGCGTTTTTCGCCAGCGTTGACCGTGAGCAAGGGCAACATCGACGAAATGCTGCTGCGCCTGGCCCGTGCCTTTGCCCGCCTGCACGCCCAGCAGCAGGCCCGCCGCGAAATGCCAGCCTAGCCGCCTGGTGACATCGAGAATTCTACGAACCGTCTGGCGTTCCTGCGCATCGCCCTTGGCCTGTCTCATTCGGCCCGGGGCGTTTTTTTTGCCTGTTGAACCTCTGTGGCGGGCGGCTAGTCTCTGATGTAACCCCTTCAGGAGAGACTCGCATGGACTTTATACGCATCATCATCGCCATCATCCTGCCACCGCTGGGCGTGTTCCTGCAGGTGGGGTTTGGCGGGGCGTTCTGGCTGAATATCTTGCTTACCTTGCTGGGGTACATTCCGGGGATCGTGCATGCGGTGTACATCATCGCCAAGCGCTGAGATTTTTGGGGCTGCTTTGCAGCCCATCGCGACACAAGGCCGCTCCTACAGGTACAGCGCCACATTCGGGCTTGTGCGATCCCTGTAGGAGCGGCCTTGTGTCGCGATGGGCCGCAAAGCGGCCCCAAAATCTCAGCTCCCCAACACCCGGCAATAGAATTTCCATTCTTCTTCCAGCGCATGCGCCAGGTTCTCCGCCTTGCGGAACCCGTGCCGCTCCCCCGCGTAGAAGTGCCCTTCAGCCTCGATCCCGTTAGCCTGCAGCGCCGCCAGCATCGACCGCGTCTGCTCCGGCACCACCACCGCATCCAGTTCGCCCTGGAAGAAAATCACCGGTACCTTGATCTGCCCCGCATGCAGCAGCGGCGTACGCTGGCGATAGCGCTCGGCATCCTGCAGCGGGTCGCCGATCAGCCAGTCCAGGTAGTCCCCTTCGAACTTGTGGGTGGCCCGGCCTAGGGCAACCGGGTCGCTGACCCCGTACAGGCTGGCGCCGGCGCGGAACACATCATGGAACGCCAGGGCGCACAGGGTGGTGTAGCCGCCTGCGCTACCGCCGCGGATGAACGCCTTGCGGCTGTCGATCAGCCCACGTCCGGCCAGGTATTCCACCGCCGCGCAAGCATCGGCCACATCGCTTTCGCCCCAGCGCAGATGCAAGGCCTGGCGGTATTCACGGCCATAGCCGGTGCTGCCCCGGTAGTTCAGGTCGGCGACGGCGAAGCCGCGTTGGGTCCAGTACTGGATGCGCGGGTCGAGCACGGGATAACAGGCCGAAGTCGGCCCGCCATGGATGAACACCACCAACGGCGCGGCACCTTGCGAGCGGGCTGCTGGGTAGAAGAAGCCATGGGCGCGCTGGCCGTCACTGCCGTAGTGGATCGACTGCGGCAGGCTGATATGCCTTGCCGGCAGCACTTCGGCGCCACCAGCCAATACGCTGACCTCGTGGTTGCTGCGGGCGATGGCGATGACCGCCGGCGGGCTGATCGGCGAGGCGGCAATGGCAAACAGGTGTTCGGCATCCATGGCCAGGCTGCGAAAACGCGTGTAGGCACTGGCGAAACGCTCCAGGCTACCATCGGCAGTACGCAGCCCCAGTTGCCCGAAGCCGTCTTCGAACCAGCTGGCCAGATAGCTTTGCTGTCCCAGTGCCAACCAGGTGCTGGCGCCGAGTTGCCAGGGCGCCGCAGCGTGGTCCGCCGGTTCGGCAGGCAGGGCCTGCCAGCAGCCATCGACCTCGCCCCAGGGTTGCCAGAAGCCATTGCGGTCAGACAGGCAGTAGAGTCGGCCTTCGCTATCGAAGCGCGGCTGCTGCAGCGATTCGTCAGCGCCGGCCACACATTGCGCGGGCCCCCAGTGGCCACTTGCATCACGTGTGCGGCACATCAGCCTGGTGATGGTCCAGGGTTGTGCCGGGCGGTCCCATTCGACCCACGCCAGGCGCTGGCCGTCGATACTTACCGTAGGCGATGCATAGAAGTCGGCCCCCTCGGCGAGCACTTCGCGGGCTTGTTCACCCAGGGCGACCAAGCGATGCTCGACCCGTTCGCCATGCTGCTCCTCGACCGCCAGCACCAGGCCGTCGTGCCACTGCACATCGCCGTAGCGGCAGCTGGCATCATCAGTCAGGGCGCGCGGTACCGCGCCTTCCAGGGTCTGGGTATAGACCTGCTGGTCCTTTTCATTGACGAACAGCAGCCCATCACCACCCAGGCAAAAACTGCCACCGCCGTATTCGTACACCCGGCTACGTACGCTGAAGCCATCAGGTGTCAGGCAGCGGGCCTGCTGGTGCTGCCAGTGCCAGATGCGACAGGCACCATCGGCCGGGCGAAACTCGTTCCAGAACAGCCCCGCGGCGCTGACCTTGAGTTCGGCGAAGTCGGTGCCGGCGGCAACTGCCTGGGCCGCGCTGAACTCAGCCGCGGACGATGACACGGGAGTTTCGTTCATTGCGGAAGGTCATCTCTTCAATGGTGAGCTGGGCGCTTTCCGCCTCTTCGCGGGCCTTGAGGATGATGCCGTGGTCGGCCGACTTGGCGCACACCGGGTCGGCGTTGCTGGCATCGCCGGTGAGCATGAAGGCCTGGCAGCGGCAGCCGCCGAAGTCATTTTCCTTCTCGTCGCAGGAACGGCAGGGTTCGGGCATCCACTCATAGCCGCGGAAGCGGTTGAAGCCGAACGAGTCGTACCAGATGTGGTGCAGGTCGTGGTCGCGCACGTTGGGGAACTGCACCGGCAGCTGGCGGGCGCCGTGGCAGGGCAGGGCGGTGCCGTCCGGGGTGATGGTGAGGAACAGGCTGCCCCAGCCATTCATGCAGGCCTTGGGGCGCTCCTCGTAGTAGTCCGGGGTGACGAAGATCAGCTTGCACGGGTTGCCCTCGGCCTTGAGCTTTTCCCGATACTCGTTGGTGATGCGTTCGGCCCGTTCCAGCTGCGCGCGGGTTGGCAGCAGGCCCAGCCGGTTGAGGTGGGCCCAGCCGTAGAACTGGCAGGTGGCAAGCTCGACGAAGTCGGCCTCCAGGGCGATGCACAGCTCGATGATGCGGTCGATCTTGTCGATGTTGTGCCGGTGGGTGACGAAGTTGAGCACCATCGGGTAGCCATGGGCCTTCACCGCACGGGCCATTTCCAGCTTTTGCGCAAAGGCCTTCTTCGAGCCGGCCAGCAGGTTGTTGACCTGCTCGTCGCTGGCTTGGAAGCTGATCTGGATATGGTCCAGGCCGGCCTTCTTGAAGTCGGCGATGCGCGCTTCGGTCAGGCCGATGCCCGAGGTGATCAGGTTGGTGTAGTAGCCCAGCCGGCGGGCCTCGCCGATCAGTTCGGCGAGGTCCTGACGTACCAGCGGTTCTCCGCCGGAGAAACCGATTTGCGCGGCACCCATTTCCCGGGCTTCGGCCATCACCTTGAACCACTGCTCGGTGCTCAGCTCCTGGCCCTGGGCTGCGAAGTCCAGCGGGTTGGAGCAGTACGGGCACTGCAGCGGGCAGCGGTAGGTCAGCTCGGCCAGCAGCCACAGCGGCAGGCCGACTGCGGGCGTGGGCGGTAACTCAGGCGAGGACGATCCAGTGTTCGGCACGGGCCACCTCCATGAACTGCTCGATGTCATCGGCCACTTCCGGGACACCGGGGAACTGTTGTTCGAGTTCGCTAATGATCGCGGCAACGTCGCGTTGGCCGTCGATCAGGCCACCAATCAGGGCTGCGCTGTCGTTGAGCTTGATCATGCCCTCTGGGTACAGCAGCACATGGCCCTTTTGCGCCGGCTCGTACTGGAAGCGGTAGCCGGGGCGCCAGGCTGGCACTTGATTACGGTCGAAACTCATAGGGTGATCCCTTTGTGCCACACCCGTTCCTGGGTGACGGAGTGATAGGGCGGGCGGTTCAGCTCGTAAGCCATGCTCATGGCGTCGAGCATGCTCCAGAGAATATCCAGCTTGAACTGCAGTATCTCCAGCATACGCTCCTGGCCCGCGCGGGTGGTGTAGTGCTGCAAGGTAATCGCCAGGCCGTGCTCCACGTCACGCCGGGCCTGGCCCAGGCGGGTGCGGAAGTATTCGTAGCCGGCCGGGTCGATCCACGGGTAGTGCTGCGGCCAGCTGTCCAGGCGCGACTGGTGGATCTGCGGGGCGAACAGCTCGGTCAGCGAGCTGCTGGCCGCTTCCTGCCAACTGGCCCGGCGGGCGAAGTTGACGTAGGCGTCCACGGCAAAGCGCACACCGGGCAGTACCAGCTCCTGGGAACGCAACTGGTCCGGGTCCAGCCCCACGGCCTGGCCCAGGCGCAGCCAGGCTTCGATACCACCGTCCTCGCCGGGCGCGCCATCGTGGTCGAGCAGGCGCTGGATCCACTCGCGGCGTACTTCGCGGTCCGGGCAGTTGGCCAGGATCGCGGCATCCTTCATCGGGATGTTCACCTGGTAGTAGAAGCGGTTGGCTACCCAGCCCTGGATCTGTTCGCGGCTGGCGCGACCCTGGTACATCGCCACGTGGTACGGGTGATGGATGTGGTAGTAGGCGCCCTTGGCGCGCAGGGCCTGCTCGAATTCGGCAGGGGACATTGGCAGTGCGTCGCTCATTCGGCTGGCTCCTGTATAGCTGAGTCTCGGCGCGATCCCTGTGGGAGCGGGTTTACCCGCGAACACCGGCGAAGCCGGTGCCATACACTGTGTGGGATTCTTCGCGGGTGAACCCGCTCCCACAGGGCCTGTGTTGCTTGTGCGATCTGGCTGTTACAACTCGATACTCATGCCATCGAAGGCCACTTCCACACCCCGGCGCAGCACTTCGGCACGCTCGGGCGAGTCTTCGTCGAGAATCGGGTTGGTGTTGTTGATGTGGATAAGTACCTTGCGCTGGCGCGGGAAGCCATCCAGCACTTCCAGCATGCCGCCGGGGCCGTTCTGCGCCAGGTGGCCCATCTCGCGGCCGGTTCGGGTGCCCACGCCACGGCGCTGCATTTCATCATCTTCCCACAGGGTGCCGTCGACCAGCAGGCAGTCGGCGCCATGCATCATCGTCAGCAGCTTGTCGTCCACCTGGCCCAGGCCCGGGGCGTAGAACAGCTTGCCGCCTGTGCGGGTGTCCTCGACCAGCAGGCCAAGGTTGTCGCCCGGGTGCGGGTCGAAGCGGTGCGGCGAGTAGGGCGGCGCGGCGCTGCGCAGGGGGAACGGGGTGAAGCGCAGGTTGGGGCAGGCGTCGATGACGAAGCTGCCTTCCAGCTCTATACGGTTCCACTGCAGGCCGCCGTTCCAGTGGCTGAGCATGTTGAACAGCGGAAAGCCCGTGGTCAGGTCCTGGTGGACCATGTCGGTGCACCACACCTGGTGCGGGCAGCCTTCGCGCAGGCTGAGCAGGCCGGTGGTGTGGTCGATCTGGCTGTCCAGCAGGATGATGGCGTTGATGCCGGTGTCGCGCAGGGCGCGGGCCGGCTGCATCGGCGCAAATGCCTGGAGCTGGGCGCGAATATCGGGCGAGGCATTGCACAGCACCCAGTGCACGCCGTCGTCGGACAGGGCGATGGACGACTGGGTGCGTGGCGTGGCTCGCAGGGTGCCGTCACGCAAGCCCTTGCAGTTGACGCAGTTGCAGTTCCACTGTGGGAACCCGCCGCCGGCGGCGGAACCGAGAACCTGGATGTACATGGCCACTCTCTCTGCAGAAACCGTAGCGAAAAAACGAAAACGCCCCGGCAGGCCGAGGCGTTGAACCGTAAGCCGGGCTTAGCGGTTGGCGAAGTACATGGTGACTTCGAAGCCGATGCGCAGATCAGTGTATGCAGGTTTGGTCCACATGGAATTACTCCTTCCGGATGAGGGGGTGGGTTTGTCAGCTACTACTTGGGTACCGCCATTTGCTGGAGGTTCCCATGGCTGGGATTGCGCTATCTTACAAGAAAAATTTGTACCGAAAGGTTAATTATTCGAAAACTCCGTTGCGGTTTTCGTAACAATCATGGGTTTGAACCCAGCCAGGAAGTATCTGGTGCGACTGCGTTGGCAAGGCATAGCCAAGTGGAGTCTTTATCGAGCAAGTGGTTCAGCAACTGGTCCAGATCCGTCTGCCGCGTTTTCAGGATAGAACTGCGCAGCGCATCCAGCCTGCCGGGTTGTGTGGCCAGGAATGTCTGCCACGCCCATTCGGCGACTTCGGCATTGCCCATCGCCGGTTCATCGAATTGCCCGGCCAGGGCCTGACGAGCGGGAGGGGCCAGGGTAACGCCCTGGCGCAGCAAGGTGAGCAGGTGGTCGAGGATCTGTACCTGGCTGGCATGAGGCGACTGGACCCCGAACAGCAGGCCGCCGACACCCTCTACCTGACGAAAGGTACTGAATACCGCATAGCCGAGTTGCAGTTCTACCCGCAGCCGTTGGTAAACCGGCCCTTGCAGCAATTGCGCGAGCAGGCGGCCAGCGGCTTCCATGGCCGCTGGCAGTGGGCAGAACAGCAGCAGGGCATGCTCACTGCCGGGTACTTCGGCATGTTGCCAACGGTGGTTGGCTAAGGCGGGCAGAGGGCCAGGCGCTGAGCCTTGCCCTGGGCAGTGCTGCAGCACGGTGCCCAATGCGTTCAGGGCGCCATCGTCGAAGCCGGCAGCCAGGCCGTGCCAGCGTGCTTGCTGCCACAGTTTGTCGAGATGCGTCTGTGCCAGGGTGCAGGCCGGAGCAGGTGCAGGCGTGGCGCCCAACACGGCGTCGGGCAGCTGCTTGAGCAGGGCCCGGATGGGGATCAGTGCCGGAGGCTGCGTCGAACTGGGCAGCCAGCTGCCTGCCGGGGGCTTGCGCATCAGCGCCAAGGCTTGGTCCACAGTGCGCAGTACCGCTGCCGGCAGCCCGGCGCAGCGCAGTTGCCAGTATTCGCCAGCGGCACTGAACTGCAACTGCACCGATACGCGCTCGCAGCGCTCCTGCAGGGGGTGCAAGGCGCGTTCGAGCAGCGCATGCAGACGTTGGCGCAACGGCGAAGGGACATGCCAGCGCAGGTACAGCGCCGCGTACTGACGAGCACCAGGCAGCTGGTCGCTGACTTTCAGTACCGCTGGCAGCGGGTGCGGCCTGGCATCAGGCAAGTCGGCCAGGAGCAAGGGGTCGACTGCGGGCAGTTGCCAATGCCCATGTGCGCGGCCCGGCAGGCCTTCCAGCAGGGCACGGAGCGCCTGCAAGCCTTGTGTGTCCAAACCGCTGAACGGCTGGCCGGCGCTGTCCCGGCGGGCCAGCTCAAGCGCGCTGGCACTGCGTTCGCGGCTTTGCTGCAGCAGCTCGAATTCGGCACTCAATTGCTCAGGGGCGGCCTGGCGGATGAAGCCGAACCAGCCCTGCAACAGGGCATCGGCTTCCTCTGGGCAGGCGTCCTCGCTCAGCTTCAGGTCAATGTGCCACAGCAACTGCCCGGCGAAGGCATACAGCGCCTCGGCCTTGAAGCCTTGCAGCCAGCCACGCTGGCGAAGCGCATGCAGCCAGGTGCCCGGGCGGCTATCGCCGAGGCAGGCGATCAGCAACTCAAGGGCCTGCTCGGCACCTGCCGGCAGGTTTTCGTGGCTGAACAGCAGGTGCGTATCGGACGTCGATAAAGGCGGTGGCAGAGCTTGTGGCACCCGTTCACCTGTTGCGAACAGCTTGGCATGCTGCCGGCCCAGTAATTCCAGTTCATCCAGCGGTTGCGGGCCGCACAGGCTCAGGGTGACCTGGCCGCCTTGGTAGAAGCGCTGGTGAAAGCCACCCAGCGCTTGCTGGAAGGCAGGGTCCTGCAAGGCCAGGGTGTGCCGGTTACCGGCATGAAAAGCGCTCAATGGATGGCCGGGCGCTGCCGATTGCAGCAAGGCGAACTGCTGCTGGGCCTGAGGGTTGCGCGACCAGGCAATGAACTCGGCATGGATTACTTCGCGTTCGCGGCGTTGGCGCTCGATGCCCAGGTCTGGTTCGGCCAACATCTGGCACAGGCGCTCCAGCCCCCCGGCCAGGGCGCTGGGCGGGACCTCGAAGAAGAAGTCGGTGGTGCGTTCGCGGGTGCTGGCATTGACCTGGCCGCCGAGGGCCTGCACATAGCGCATCAGGCCGTCGTCGAGAGGGAAGCGCGAGGTGCCGAGGAAGAACAGGTGCTCCAGGAAGTGGGCCAGGCCGGGCCATCTGGTCGGCGCGTCGTGGCTACCCGCGTGCACCCGCAGGGCCGCGGCCGAGCGCTTCAGGCGCGGGGCGTGGCGCAGGGTCAGTTGCAGGCCGTTGGCGAGGGTGAGGTGGCGGGTGGCGTCAGGCATGGAAACTCCGGGGCAGGTGTTCATGCTAACCCATTTGTGTTGGCAGGCTTGGCCCTATCGCCGACAAGCCGGCTCCCGCAGGGAATGCACATGCCTTGAAACCGGTGCGGTCGAGGTGGGAGCCGGCTTGCCGGCGAATGGGCCGCACAGCGGCCCCTGTCAGCCTTTACGCAGGTGCAGCTCCTGGCGCAGATCGCTCAGGTAAGGAAACGTCACCCGCCCCTGTACCACCCGCTCATGCTCCAGCTCCGCCAGCAACTGGCACTCGTCCCGCCCGGCCATGGCCAGCAGGCTACCATCCGGGCCGACGATGCTGCTCTGCCCGCAATACTGGATATCGTCTTCCGAGCCGCAGTAGTTGGCATACACCAGGTAGCACTGATTCTCCTGCGCCCGCGCCCTCACGGTCACCTGGCAGATGAAGTCGTACGGCGACATGTTCGCCGTCGGCACCAGGATCAGCTCGGCACCGTCCAGCGCCAGGCGTCGCGCGTTTTCCGGGAACTCGATGTCGTAGCAGATCAGCAGACCGACCTTCCAGCCATCCAGCTCCACCACCGGGAAGTGATCGGCACCTGCGCTGAACATCGAGCGGTCCAGCTCGCCGAACAGGTGGGTCTTGCGATAGTTGCTCAGGCTGCGGCCGTGACCATCGATCAACTGCACGCTGTTGTAGATCGCGCCATCATCGCCACGCTCCGGATACCCGTAGACGATGGCGATGCGGTGCGCCTGGGCGATTTCCACCACCTCCATGGCCGTCGGACCATCGGCGGCCTCGGCCAGGCGCTCGACCTGGGCCAGGCCGATGTTGTAGCCGGTCAGGAACATCTCCGGGCACACCAGCAAACTGGCGCCGCGTTCGGCCGCCAGTTGCGCCTGGTGGCGCAACCGTTGCAGGTTGCCGGGCACGTCGAGTGGCTTGGGCGAGCCCTGAAACAGAGCGATACGCATGCTGCCTCCTTGTCTCAGTCCGGCAGGGCGATCGGGCCGATTTCGTCGAACACGTCGCCTGGGCCGGGGTTGTCCGGGTGGGTGCGGCCACCGAAGTGGTTCATGATACCCCACACCGCATTCAGCGATGTCTGTACCGCGCCTTCCACCCAGGCCGGCGTCCACGACACGTCGTCACCGGCGATGAACATGCCGCGCTGCTCGGCAGGCATGTCCTGCTGCATGAAGTGCGCGTACATGCGCTGGTTGTAGCGGTAGTGCCCAGGCAGCGCGCCCTTGAAGGCGCCGAGGAAGTGCGGGTCGGCCTCCCAGGAAACGGTGATCGGGTCGCCGATGATGTGCCCGGCGATGTCGGTCTTCGGGTAGATCTTCTTCAGTGCGTCCAGGGCCAGTTGCACGCGTTTTTCCACTGGGTGCGGCAGCATCTTCAGCGCGTCGCTCATCCACGAGTACGACAGGCAGATCACCCCCGGCTTGTCGTCACCGTTGTCGAACAGGTAAGTGCCGCGGGTGAGGCGATCGGTGAGGGTCATGCTCATCAGGTCGCGGCCGGTTTCCGGGTCTTTGTCTTTCCAGAACGGCCGGTCGACCATGACGAAGGTCTTCGACGACTGCATGTAGCGGGTGCGGTCCAGGGCCATCCACATCTTTTGCGAGAACAGCGATTCCTCGCAGTCGATCTGGGTGGTCAGCAGCCAGGTCTGGCAGGTGGCGAGCACGGCACTGTAGTGACGGGTGTCGCCCCAGTTATCGGTAACCGCCAGGCGGCCATCGGCGGCGCGGGCGATGCGCTTGACCCCGGTACGCGGTGCGCCGCCATGCAGCCCGCTCAGGCTGGTGCCTTCCGGCCAATGTACGCAGCGCTCCGGTACATGGCGCCAGATGCCTTGCGGTACCTGCTCTACACCGCCCACTACCAGGTGCTGGTGGTCGTCGCAGTTGGTCATCACCACGCGGAAGATTTCCAGCATCGAGTTGGGGAAGTCCGAGTCCCAGCCGCCGGTGCCGAAGCCGACCTGGCCGAACACTTCGCGGTGCTGGAAGCTCAGCTGGGCGAACGAGCGCGAGGTGGCGACGAAGTCGTAGAACGTGCGGTCGTCCCACAGCGGTACCAGCTTGTTCCACAGCTCTTTCAGGCGCGGTACGTCACGGTCGCGGATGGCCTGCTGGATGTCGGCGAACCGGGCACCGCTTTCCAGCGCGTCGGCCCAGGCATCGGCGACTTCGTGGAACAGCTCGGGCAGGTCGGTGGGTTTTTCGGCGTAGTAGGTCTGGCCTTCCAGGTCGATCACGGTGCTGCCCGAGGCCGGGGTCAGCGGGTTGGGGAACGGTTTGGTCTCCAGGCCCAGCTTGTCCACGTAGTGGTAGAAGGCAGTGGACGACACCGGGAAGCGCATGCCACCCAGTTCGGCGATGATCCCGTCAGTGCCGTTGAAGGTTTGCGAGCGCAGCCGGCCACCCAGCTTGGATGCTTCGTACACCACCGGCTTGAGGCCCAGCTTCATCAGCTCGTAGGCCGCCACCAGGCCGGCGATACCGGCGCCCACGATTGCCACTTCCTCACCATGGCGCTCGGCCGGGATGCTGCCCAGGCCTGCGGGGTGTTCCAGCCAGTCGTCGAAGGCGAAGGGGAAATCCGGGCCGAAGATGGTGACGGGTTTTTTACCATCGGCGGGGTGGCGGTTTTTCTTGTTCATGAAGTGACCTTGCCAGAGAGGCTGCGCAGCGGGCGGAGCCTGAGTATAGGAGATGCCTGGAGGCCATTTTAGGGAGTGGGGTGTTCGTTATTAAGGTGCAGATTGTTGTCTGAATGTAGCTTGTGTCGTCGAAATGATGCTATTCATACCTATTATGACGAAAAGCGCGATTGAGTAATCGAGAGTTGAACCGGTCTATGTAGGAGCGGGTTTACCCGCGAATGCTGCAGTGAATCTACCGACGCATTCGCGGGTAAACCCGCTCCCACAGGGGGGCTGTGTTGCCCTTGCCATGCGGTCGATCAGACAGTGCCTACACCCATGCCGGGAAATAAAGAATTACCCTACGCCCCCTATCGCCTCGGTCTGGCATCGCGGGAATTGCTTCATCGTTAACTTCACTGGGTCGCCGGAAATTCGGCGATCGGGCGTGAGAACCCGCGGACCATTCTGGAGGCGCACTGCTATGGCAGCTGTGCGCGGGCAGGCTTTGCCTGGCCGGGTACGCGCCTCCAAGTTCGCCGGTTCTCACCTCGTGCATGGCTGCCACCCAATTCCCGTGAGAAGGATGCGATTGGCCGCCGATCACCCTTGTGATTTGGAGGCTATACCATGACCAAGCGCTTACCCGACCAACCCGAAAAACTGAAACCCACCGCAGAAAAAACCTTTTGCAACTGCGAATCCAGCCATCCGCCATTATTCGCCATACGCCCCGGCATCGACGCTGCAGACGCCTTGGTCCACGCCTGCCTGCTGGCCCGTGGCCTCAATCAGATCGCCACCGACTACGCCCAGCATCACGCCCCCGAGCGCAGCCGTGACATCGTCTGGTCGATGCAGCATTCCGCCGAAAGCCTTTCGGCGATTCTGGAAGGCCTGCTCGACGGCCAGGAGGCCTGACCGCCAGCCAGGTTCAGAGCGGCTGCCCGCGGTCCACCTTGCTGCTGAGAATGATCGACGTGGTGGTCTTCTCCACCCCGTCGACACTGCCGATCTGGTCGAGCAACTGGTCCAGTTGCTCGGGCGAATCCGTACGCAGCCAGGCCACATAATCGAACTCGCCGCTCACTGCGCACAGCTGTTGCACCTGGCCCATGGCACTCAGGCGCCGCACCACCTCCTTGCCCGAGCGCGGCTGCACCTTGATCCCCACATACGCCTGCAGCCCACCACCCATAACCCGCTGGCCCAGGCGCACGCCATAGCCGGAGATGACCTTGTTCTTCTCCAGCCGCTCCAGACGCGAGTTGACGGTAGTACGAGCGATGCCCAGCTGGCGGGCGAGGGTGGCTACGCTTTCGCGGGCGTTTATCTGCAACAGGGCGATCAGCTGGCGATCGATTTCATCCAGCGTGATGGAGCGGGAATCCGACATGGCGAGTCTCTACGGTTGACCCGCTAGCCTAGCCAGCCTGCGGTAAGCAGGGCAAGGGTAGACAGTTGTCCATGCTTTGCATCAGTGCTGCAATCCCGGGGCCGCTTCGCGACACAAGGCCGCTCCTACAGCTGCTGCGCCGGCATGTAAGCATCGGCCGCAATGACAGAACTGCTCGATTGGTCCGGCAGGTCGAGGTGCGGTCTAGGGTGGAATAGGAGCTCACAAAATCTAACGATTTATAGCTGTTTAGATAGCCATGCCTGAGCAGAGAATGGCCCTCTCACGAACGTTGTGTTTCGGAGGACGAGGATGCCAGCCTACCACCTTGCATCAGCTCCCTCATTGCGCAATACTGCCGACAACAACTAACCCTCACGACCGGCGTGGCATGACCATCTGGTTGGAGGGGGAAAAAGCCGGCTTAAGACGGTTTTTTCGTTTCTGGAGTGCAAAAAATGCAGAGAAAGCTTGATTCTGAGCCTCTGCGCACTCGTATCTATATCGACGGCTACAACTTCTACTACGGCTGCTTGCGCGGCACACCGTACAAGTGGCTCGACCTGTTGCCTCTCTTTGAAAAGCACATCTTGCCTTCCATACTGGTCACGGACAACCATGGCCAGATCAGGGCATGGCGGCTCCTGGAATCCCCCTCGATCAAATATTTCACGGCAAAGATCATCGAGTCGGTCGCCCGTGCTGGCGATTCGGTGTCGTCACAAGCTCGCTACCACACCGCTTTGCGCAAGCTGCATGACGGTCGAATAGAGCTCATCGAAGGTTATTACGCCGTCAATAAAATGAAGGTGAAGATCGTCGACCCTGAAAATCCGGACAAGGCTCCGCGTGAGTGCCAGGAAATCCAGGCCTGGAAGGTGGAGGAGAAACAGAGCGACGTGAATTTGGCCCTCCAGGCTTACCATGATTCGATCACGGGGCAGGTTGACCATGCCGTCATCGTTACCAACGATACTGACATCGCTCCTGCACTTCAGATGATTCGTGCTCACACAGATGTGCGGATTGGCGTGGTTGTGCCGACGTCGGGGCAAAACCGCTCGGCGAATACCGACCTGATCAAGTTTGCGCACTGGAAGCGAGAGCACATCAATTCAGGCGAGCTTGCGGCCTGTCAGCTACCGAGAGTGATTCCAGGGAGGAAACCAACCATCAAGCCGGAGTCCTGGTATGGACAACCTGAACTGCTGCAGGAAATTCTGGATTTGGCCATTCCTGTACGCGGAAGCAGGGCGGCAGCGTTCAAGTGGATGGAGCAGCCCAATCAGTTCCTCAGTGGTGAGCGGCCGATAGAGCCGGTGGAAACTGCCGAAGGTGCGACACGGGTTCTTCAGTACATACACAGCTGGATAGCCCAGCAAGAGGAGTTGCCCTAGTCAGGAGAACATGACGACTGCAGTCCCTGAAATGACAAAGGCCTACGTTCTGCAACGTAGGCCTTTGAGTTTTCTGGTGGGCCCACACGGACTCGAACCGTGGACCAAAGGATTATGAGTCCTCTGCTCTAACCGACTGAGCTATAGGCCCTCAGTAAGTGGCCGGATTATAACGAGGGTTTCGCACCTGTGCCATCTGAAAGATCCGATAGTGCTATGCGAAGAAACGTCGCCGCGAAGTCGTCCGGGGGCAGGGGCAGGCTGACGATGTAGCCCTGGATCTGCTCACAGCCTTCTGCCGCCAGGAACCGTTGCTGGGCCTGGTTTTCCACACCCTCGGCAATGATGGTCAGCTGCATGCTGCGGCCCAAGGCGATGATGGCGCGGGCGATGGCGGCGTCATGAGGGTCGTCGGGCAGCCCGCGGATGAACGACTTGTCGATCTTGAGAATGTCCAGCGGCAGGCGCTTGAGGTAGCTCAGCGATGAATAACCGGTGCCGAAATCGTCGATGGCCAGCTGCACGCCCAGTTTCTTCAGCTGGTACAGCACGGCCAAGGCTTCCTCTGCCTGGCTCATGATGAAGTTTTCGGTGATTTCCAGCTGCAGGTCACCGGCTGTGAGCTGGTAGTGCTTCAGCAACTGTTCGATGCGCCTGGCAAGATGGGGATGGCGCAGCTGGGCGCCGGCGAGGTTTATCGACAACGGGCCGAAGGGTTCGTAGTGCATCTTCCAGGCCTGCATCTGCCGGCAGGCCTGCTCCAGTACCCAGTCACCGATCTGGAGGATGGTGCCGTTCTCTTCCGCGAGGTGAATGAAGTGCTCTGGCGGCACTTCACCAAAGGTCGGGTGGCTCCAGCGTATCAGCGCTTCGGCACCGACCAGGCTCTGTGTCTTGAGGCTGAGCTTGGGCTGGAAGCACAGGCTCAGTTCGTTGCGCTCGATGGCGCGGCGCAGTTCGTGCTCCAGGGCGATGCGTTCGCTGGCCTGGGCGGTGAGGTCGAGGGTGTAGGCTTCGACGCGGTTACGGCCCTTGGCCTTGGAGCGGTACATGGCGGCGTCGGCGTTGCGAATCAGTGTGGCAACGTCGGTACCGTCCTGTGGATAAAGGCTGATGCCGATGCTGGCGCTTGTGAAGAACTCATGCTCGCCAGCCTGGAATGGCGCGTTGAAGCAGGTCAGCAGCTTGTTGGCGATGGCGCTGGCGTCACTGGGTTTGTGCAGGCCGGGCAGCAGGATGATGAACTCATCGCCACCCAGGCGGGCCACGGTGTCGACATCACGCACCTGCTCCTTCAAGCGTTGGGCGATGCCCTTGAGCAGCAGATCGCCGACTGGGTGGCCGAGGCTGTCGTTGATGTGCTTGAAACGGTCGAGGTCAAGGAACAGCACCGCGCCCTTGCGGTTGGAGACCTGCGCGCAGGTGAGCGCGGCCTGCAGGCGGTTCTCGAACAGGGCACGGTTGGGCAGGCCGGTCAGTGGATCGTGGTGGGCCTGGTAGTCAAGCTTGGCCTGGGCGTGCTTGAGGCTGGAGATGTCGGCGAACACAGCGACGAAGTGGGTAATCTCGCGCTCGCTGTTGCGCACGGCGCTGATGGTCAGCCAGCCGGGGTACAGTTCGCCGTTCTTGCGCTTGTTGTAGATCTCGCCTTGCCAATGGCCTTCATCGGTCAGCTGGTGCCACATGGCGGCATAGAACGCACTGTCGTGCTGGCCGGAGGCGAGCAGGCGTGGGGTCTGGCCGAGGGCTTCGATCTCACTGTAACCGGTGATTTCGCTGAAGGCGCGGTTTACGGCACTAATGTGCTGGTCGATGTCGGTGATCAGCACGCCTTCGGCGGTGTTCTCGAACACGGTGGCGGCCAGCTGCAGCTTTTCCTGCATCAGATGGCGCTCGGTGATGTCGCGGGCGATTGTCAGTATGCAGTCGTCGCCAGCAATCGGCAGCGGCCGTGCAGAGAGTTCGCAGAGGCGAATCTGCCCGTCGCTGCGGCGCAGGTGGCACGTGAAGTCGCGTACGAAGCCGTCGCGGTTTAGCTGTTGGACCAGACGCTTGCGCTCGTTGAGGTCGACCCAGATGCCCAGGTCCAGCGAGGTCTGGTCGATGGTAGGGCTGAGGTCATAGCCGGTCAGGCGGCAGAAGCCTTCGTTCACTTCGAGCAGCAAACCGTCGCTCTGGCGCGACAGCAGCAGGCCATCGGGCGAGGCATGGAAGGCCTTGGCGAATTTCTCTTCCGAGGTTTGTAGCTGCTCCTGGGTTTCCTTGAGCTGGCTGATATCGCGTACCGCCACCACGAGCGCGAGGTTGCCGTCGAGTTCAAAGGTTTCGGCCGAGGTCAGGCCGGTGAAGAGTTGGCCGTTGCTGCGGCGGAAGCTCATTTCCAGGTTGCGGATACCGCCTTGGTGCAGGCGTTCGAGCAGCCGCGGGCCGTCGCCTTCGACGCCCCACAGGTTGAGCTCGGTGGCGGTGCGGCCAATTACCTGGCTCGGGGTGAGGCCGATCTGCTCTTCGAAGGCCTCGTTCACCTCCAGCAGGCAGCCGTCGCTGTGGCGGGCGATCAGCAGGATGTCGGGGCACTGCTGGAACACCGAGGCGAACTTCTGTTCGGAAAGGCGCAGGGCGTCCTCGGTGCGCTTGGTCTCGCTGATGTCGATCATCAGGCCACGCATCACCGGCTGGTGGCCATGCTCGATCATGCTGACGATGTTGCGTACCCACAGTGGCTGGCCATCGGCCCTGATCACCCGGTAGTCGAGGCTGTGGTCGCGGCCGGCGGCAGTCTCGCTGTCGCAGTAGGCCTGGGCCCAGAGGGCATCCTCCGGGTGCAGGATGCTGCGCCAGAAGCCAGGTTTGAGCCAGTCGGCCAATGGGTAGCCGAGCAGGCCTTCTGCGTGGGGCGAGACGTAGCTGTAGGTGAAGTCGTTGGCGTCGGCCTCCCAGGCGATAGCGGACAGGCTCTCGACCAGGCTGCGGTAGTGGTACTCGCTGCTGCGCAGTTCCTGCTCCAGGGCGATGCGCCGTGAAATTTCCGAACTGAGCCGGCGGTTGATGCGGATGACCGCTGCCAGCACGGCCATCAATACCAGCACCGTGGGCAGGCCATACACCAGCAGGTCCGACCAGAACATCCGTTGGTCGACCACATTGCCCACCCAGCGTTGCTGGATCTGGCTGACTTCGCTGCTGCTCATGTCGGCTATCACTTTGTCGAGAATGCCGACCAGTACTTTCTTGTCGCGCGGGGCTGCCATGGCCAGCTGGTAGCGGTAGGGCGTTTCGCCGCTGACGTAGAGGCCGTCGAGCTTGAGCTGGCGCAGGCTCCAGATGCTTGAAGCGAGGTCACCGACCACGGCGTCCACTTCGTCGGTGGCCAGGGCCTGCAGGGTGGAGCTGACGTTAGGCAGGGCCACCAGGTTGAGGTCTGGGTGGTGTGTGCGCAGCAGTTCGTGCGGGGCGTAGTTTTCGACCACGGCGATCTTCAGGCCGTAAAGGTCGTCCAGGTTGCGCGGCTGTGCACCGCCTTTATGGGCGAGGATTACGATGGGGAAGTCGAGGTACGGCCGGGTGAAGGCCAGGTAGCCTTGACGCTCGGGGGTGGACATGATGCCGGGCAGCAGGTCGATGCGGCTTTCGCGTGCTTGCGCCAGTACCTCGGTCCAGCTGCTGGGTTCGACCGGTTTGAGCGTCACGCCCAGGCGTTGCTGGATCGTGGCGATGTAATCGGCGGCCAATCCCTGGTACCGGCCCTCCTGGTCGCGAAATTCGAACGGTGGCCAAGAGGCGTCTACACCCAGGCTCAGCTGCGGGTGGGCAGCCAACCAGGCTTTCTCCTCGTCTGTCAGGGTCAGGGCGCCGGCCGTTGTGTTCCACAAGATCAGGAGCAGCAACAGGATGGCCGGCATCAGCGGCATAGCGGCCTCACATTCAAGTGGTATGAAGTCGAGTGTAGACGGGCATTGCTGCAGATGTGCGGTGGAGGGCAGGGTCTTTTGTCAGAGGCAACAGGGCCTTGCGGGTGTGGGGCGGCCTGCATGGCCTTCATGGCATGCGCGCCCCCTGTAGGAGTAGCCTTGTGCTGCGAAGACGCCAGTTAGGCCAAAGATCATCTACTGTTGCAATGGACTCTTCGCAGCACAAGGCTGCTCCCGCAGAGATCGCGCCAGAATTCAGATTTTGCGCAACAGCCGGAAAAGAAAAACCCCGGCCTGGGCCGGGGTTTTGTCATCACTCGTCGAGGAAGGAACGCAGATGCTCGCTGCGAGTCGGGTGGCGCAGTTTGCGCAACGCCTTCGCTTCGATCTGACGGATCCGCTCGCGGGTCACGTCGAACTGCTTGCCCACCTCTTCGAGGGTGTGGTCGGTGTTCATGTCGATACCGAAGCGCATACGCAGCACCTTGGCTTCGCGTGCGGTCAGGCCCGAGAGCACGTCACGAGTGGCTTCCTTGAGGCTTTCGACCGTGGCCACGTCAATCGGGGACTGCATGGTCGAGTCCTCGATGAAGTCGCCCAGGTGCGAATCTTCGTCGTCACCGATCGGGGTTTCCATGGAGATCGGCTCTTTGGCGATCTTCAGTACCTTGCGGATCTTGTCCTCAGGCATTTCCATGCGCTCGCCCAGCTCTTCCGGGGTCGGTTCGCGACCCATTTCCTGCAGCATCTGGCGGGAAATACGGTTGAGCTTGTTGATCGTCTCGATCATGTGCACCGGAATACGGATGGTGCGCGCCTGGTCGGCGATCGAACGGGTGATCGCCTGGCGGATCCACCAGGTGGCATAGGTCGAGAACTTGTAGCCGCGACGGTATTCGAACTTGTCCACCGCTTTCATCAAGCCGATGTTGCCTTCCTGGATCAGGTCGAGGAATTGCAAGCCACGGTTGGTGTACTTCTTGGCGATGGAGATCACCAGACGCAGGTTCGCCTCGACCATTTCTTTCTTGGCGCGGCGGGCCTTGGCTTCACCGATCGACATGCGACGGTTGATTTCCTTGATCTCGGCAACGGTCAGGCCGGTTTCGGTCTCAAGGTCGATCAGCTTCTGCTGGCAAGCGACGATGGCAGCGTCCTTTTCACCCAGGGCGGCAGCCCATTTGGTGTTGCGCTTGGCCAGGTCACCGCTCCAGGTCTGGTCGGTTTCGTTGCTCGGGAACATGCGCAGGAAGTCGGCACGCGGCATGCGGGCGTCACGCACGCACAGCTGCATGATGGCGCGTTCCTGCTGGCGCAGGCGGTTCAGGGCGTCACGAACACGCTCTACCAGTACCTCGAACTGCTTCGGTACCAGCTTGATCGGCATGAACAAATCGGCCAGGGCCTGCAGGGCGTCGATGCTTTCCTGGTGGGTGCGACCATTCTTCTTCAGAACCTTGTTGGTGGCCTGAAGCTGGTCGTTGACCGCGCCGAAACGCTGACGGGCGACTTCCGGGTCCGGGCCGCTCTCGGCCTCTTCCTCGTCGTCACCGCTTTCGGATTCGTCCTCGTCGTCGTCGGACTCTTCCTTCGCAGCGGCGGCCTTGGTGCCCGGGATCGGCACTTCTTCGGTCGGCGCGGCGATATTGTCGTCAGGATCGATGTAACCGCTGAGAACGTCCGACAGACGGCCGCCTTCGCTGGTGACACGGTCATATTCGCTGAGAATGTAGTCGACAGTGCCCGGGAAGTGAGCGATGGCGCCCATGACTTCACGGATGCCTTCCTCGATACGCTTGGCGATTTCGATCTCGCCTTCGCGGGTCAGCAGCTCGACGGTGCCCATTTCGCGCATGTACATGCGCACCGGGTCGGTCGTGCGGCCGATATCGGTTTCAACTGCCGCCAACGCAGCAGCGGCTTCTTCGGCCGCGGCTTCGTCGGTGTCGGCTTCCGCCAACAGAAGGGCATCCGCATCCGGAGCACTCTCGAATACGTTGATCCCCATGTCGTTGATCATGCGGATGATGTCTTCCACCTGTTCCGGATCTGAAATATCCTCAGGCAGGTGGTCGTTGACCTCCGCGTAAGTCAGGTAGCCCTGCTCACGACCGCGGGTGATCAACTCTTTGATACGAGACTGCTGTTGCGCTTTTCCGGACATAACACCCTATCCACTGAAGGTCTTGGCGGGCAAAAAACAAGCCGAGGATTATACCCGAGCATGGGCCTCACGCGCCAGATGAGGTCGGCGTTTGTGCGGGAACATTCCGGCTCAGCAGGGCGAGGAGCTGGGTTTTTTCCTCGCTGGTCAATTCGCTTTGACGTGATTTCCTGAGCAGTTGTTCCAGGCTGCGCTCGCGTTGGCGGGCGGACAAGCTAGTTATAGTGTCGAAAAACTGTTGTTCAAGGTTGTCGGCCACGATCAGCCATTCCTTTTCCGCCAAGGCCCGCAGCAGGCGCCCCTGTTCGGTGCCGTGCCAGCGTGCGATCAACTGCATTGAGCTTAGCCCAGGATTTTTCTGCGCGGCTTCAATCAGTGCCACCAGCAGCTGGCTGTACAAGTGTTCTTCATCGGCGAAGTGGCTGGCATCTTCCACCTTGCCGGCCAGCAGAGGGTGGTGCAGCAAGGTGCGCAGGGCGGCCAGGGTGGGAGGCTCGACCGGGGCCGGTACGCGTGGTGGTGCTTCGTCACGCTGCTGCCATGGCTTGCCACCCTTGCGGTTCTTGTCCCAGGGTTTGTCGCCCCACTGCTTCTTGCCAGCGCCCTTGTTCGGCTTCCACTCCTGTTCCTGATGAACGGGGGCGAAGTCGTGCTGCGGCATGTCGCCGTAATTGGGGGTATAGCTGGCCATGGCGTCATAGTCGTAGCCAGGGTCGTAGTCCGGCACGCTGCTGGTGGCCGGGGCGTGTTGCGCCAGTTGCTCGACCTGCTGCGGGTCGAGGCCGGTGATTTCCTTAAGGCGGTTGCGCATCAGCTGGCGCAGGTTGGCGCCGGGGATCTTTTCGATCAGCGGTGCGGCAAGGGTCGCCATGTGCGCCTTGCCTTCCAGCGAGCGCGGGTCGGCTTCAACGCTTAGCTGCTCGAAGAAGTAATCGGCCAGCGGCTGGGCGTGCTGGTTGATGCGGGCCATGAAGGCGTCGGTGCCTTCGGCGCGCACCAGGCTGTCCGGGTCTTCGCCTTCGGGCAGGAACAGGAAGCGCGCGCGGCGGCCGTCCTGCAGGTTCGACAGGGTCGACTCCAGGGCGCGCCAGGCGGCCTTGCGCCCGGCCTGGTCCCCGTCGAAGCAGAACAGCACGCTGGGTACCACGCGGAACAGGCGCTTGAGGTGCTCTTCGCTGGTGGCGGTGCCGAGGGTGGCCACGGCGTTGCGCAGGCCCTGCTGGGCCAAGGCAATGACGTCCATGTAGCCCTCGACGACGATGATTTCGTCGAGGTTGCGGTTGTGCTTGCGTGCCTCGTACAGGCCGTAGAGTTCCTGGCCCTTGTGGAACACCGGGGTTTCCGGGGAGTTCAGATACTTGGGCTTGTCGTCGCCGAGCACTCGGCCACCAAAGGCGATGATGCGTCCGCGGCTGTCGCGGATCGGGAACATCACCCGGTCGCGGAAACGGTCGTAGCGCTTGCCGCTTTCGGCGTTTTCGATCAACAGGCCGGCATCGATCATCACCTTCTGCTGCAGGGTGTCGGCACCCAGGTGCTTGAGCAGGTTATCCCAGCCTGGCGGGGCGAAGCCCAGGCCGAAGTCACGGGCGATTTCCCCGGACAGGCCGCGGCCCTTGAGGTAATCCACCGCTGCCTTGCGGGTCGGGTGGCTGCGCAGGGCCTGGCGGTAGAACTCCGAGGCGGCGTCCAGCAGCGGGTACAGCGGCGAATCGGTTGGCTGGCGCGGCTTGTGGTCGCGGCGACCTTGCTCGCGGGGTACTTCCATGCCGGCGGCGCGGGCCAGCTCCTCGACCGCCTGGGGGAAGTCCAGGTTGTCGTGGTCCATTACGAAGCCCAGGGCGTTGCCGCCGGCGCCGCAGCCGAAGCAGTAGTAGAACTGCTTGTCGGGGCTGACCGTGAAGGAAGGGGTTTTTTCCTTGTGGAACGGGCAGCAGGCGGAATAGTTCTTGCCGGTTTTTTTCAGTTGGACGCGCGAACTCACCACGTCGACGATGTCGAGGCGGTTGATAAGGTCGTCAATGAAACTCTGGGGAATCAGCCCGGCCATGGCAGTCTCGTCATCTGGCAGCTGGCAAGTCTAATCGCTCACGCGCCGAATGGGGCGAGTGCCGCTTGGGAAAGTGCGAGGGAATGTGTGCTCGTCGCCAGCCCCTGAGGGCTCGTCAGTCGGACGTGCACGTCTGGTCATACAACAAGGAGGACCAGCTCTGACGTTTCAGGCAGGTTGCCCATGTGCAGTTCGCATGAAGCTTGTGCAGGGCCTTGAGCTAGCTGCTCAAGTTTGAAGCGACCACTGCCATCGCCCGGCGGTTAGCCGGGCAGGGCAGAAGCTTTGCGTAGAACGTCTGTATTAGTACAGACGAACGGCGCGGCGCTGTTCGCGCTGAACTTTCTTGGCGTGACGCTTAACAGCAGCAGCTGCTTTGCGCTTACGCTCGGCGGTCGGCTTCTCGTAAAACTCGCGGCTACGAACTTCAGCCAGTACACCGGCTTTTTCGCAGGAGCGCTTGAAACGACGCAGAGCTACGTCGAAGGGTTCGTTCTCTTTAACTTTGACGGCTGGCATCCAGGGCTACCTTAATTCATTACCGGGGTAGACGTGCTCCTGGCAAAACAAAGGTGTGCTGGAGAACGTCGGTTTTCAAGGGTTGCGGATGTTAACCCTTAGCAAGCCGGAATGCAAAGCCTCTGATCGAAAACCGCTGGTCGGCATCCGACACGGGGACTATCATGCGCGGCTTCGAATTCAGCCCCTACAAGGGACGAACCCATGCTAGTACTGGGATTGGAAACATCCTGCGACGAAACTGGCGTCGCATTATACGACAGCGAACGCGGTTTGTTGGCCGACGCGCTGTTCAGCCAGATCGACCTGCACCGCGTGTTCGGCGGTGTGGTGCCTGAGCTTGCCTCGCGCGACCACGTCAAGCGCATGCTGCCACTCATCCGCCAGGTGCTGGATGAGGCCGGCTGCGTCGCCACCGAGATCGACGCCATCGCCTACACCGCGGGCCCTGGCCTGGTCGGTGCCCTGCTGGTGGGGGCCTCCTGTGCCCAGGCGCTGGCCTTTGCCTGGGACATCCCTGCGATTGGCGTACACCACATGGAAGGCCACCTGCTGGCACCCATGCTGGAGGAAAACCCACCGGAGTTTCCGTTCGTCGCTTTGTTGGTTTCCGGTGGTCACACCCAGCTGGTGCGGGTCGATGGCATCGGCCAGTACGAGCTGCTGGGCGAGAGCCTGGACGACGCCGCCGGCGAAGCGTTCGACAAGACCGCCAAGCTGATCGGCCTGAACTACCCCGGTGGCCCGGAAATCGCCCGCCTGGCCGAGCGCGGCGTGCCTGGCCGCTTCGTGTTCCCGCGGCCGATGACCGACCGCCCGGGCCTGGAGTTCAGCTTCAGCGGCCTGAAAACCTTTGCCCTGAACACCTGGCAGCAGTGCCGCGATGCCGGCGACGACAGTGAGCAAACCCGTTGCGACCTGTCCCTGGCATTCCAGCAGGCGGTGGTGGAGACTTTGACCATCAAGTGCAAGCGGGCGTTGAAGCAGGCAGGCCTCAAGCGCCTGGTCATTGCTGGTGGCGTCAGCGCCAACAAGGCCTTGCGTGCGTCCCTCGAGGACATGCTCGGCAGCATCAAGGGCAACGTGTACTACGCGCGCCCGCAGTTCTGCACCGACAACGGCGCGATGATCGCCTATGCCGGCTGCCAGCGGTTGTTGGCCGGGCAAAAGCAGGACTTGGCAATCAGCGTGCAGGCACGCTGGCCGATGGAGCAGTTGCCGCCGGTTTAAGCGTTAGAAGTGCCGTTCGCGGCCTGCGAACAGGTCGCGAAGGTTGCTGCGGTGGCGCCATACGATCATTGCCGTCAGCACAGTGATCGGTAGCAGGGCCTCTGGCTCGCGCCAGGCCAGCAACGGCAAGGTCAGCGGTGTGGCGATCAGCGCCGCCAGCGAGCTGGTGCGGGTGAGGTAGAAGGTCAGCAGCCAGGCGCCAATGGCCAGCAGCGCGGCCGGGAAGTACAGGGCCATGAGCATGCCGGCGGCGGTTGCCACGCCCTTGCCGCCCTGGAAGCGGAAGTACAGCGGGAACAGGTGGCCCAGCACTGCGCACACGCCAACCCAGGCCTGCGCGTGCAGGTCCAGCCCGGCACCGCGGGCGAGCAATACCGGCAACAGGCCCTTGCACAGGTCGCCAAGCAGGGTCAGGATCGCCAGTTTGCGGCCTGCCAGGCGTAGCATGTTGGTGGCGCCGGCATTGCCTGAACCGCTGGAACGCGGGTCCGGGCTGCCCGTAAGGCGGCTGAGGACGATGGCGAAGGACAGCGAGCCGAGCAGGTAGGCGAGCAACGCCAGTAACCAAAACATGCTAACTATTCCGGGCGAGGACGCCCTGATTCTAACGGCGCCAGTCGCCCTTGTCGTGCTGTGGAGAGAAGTGCTTGGACAGAGTGTTCATCGAAGGCCTGGAAGTCGATACCGTCATCGGTGCCTATGACTGGGAGCGGGATATTCGCCAGTGCTTGCGCCTGGACCTGAGCTTTGCCTGGGATAACCGCCCGGCTGCGGCGGGTGACGACCTGAACCTGGCGCTGGATTATGCCAGTGTGTCGGCCCGTATCCAGGCGTTTGCCGAACAGGCGCGTTTCGAGTTGGTTGAAACTTTCGCCGAGCGCCTGGTGGCGACGTTGATGGAGGAGTTCCACATCCCGTGGGTGCGGTTGAAGCTGACCAAGCCGGGTGCGGTACCGGCGGCCCGTGGCGGTGTTGGCGTGGAGATCGAGCGCGGATGTCTCTGAGCACGGTTTACCTGGGCCTTGGCAGCAACATCGATCGCGCGGTGCACTTGTGCGCCGGGCTCGATGCGTTGGCAGGCATCCTGACCGACATGCGCTGCTCGCCGGCGTTCGAAAGCCAGGCGGTGGGGATCAAGAGCGGTCCGTTCATCAACTTCGTGGTGACTGGGCAGACTGCGTTGCCGTTGATCGAACTGGACCGCCGATTGAAGTTCATCGAGGCCGACAATGGCCGCTATGCCCCGGACCGCAAGGGGCTGCCGCTGGATATCGACGTGCTGATGTATGACGACTTGCACGGTACGTTCGATGGGCTGGTGTTGCCTCGGGCCGAGATCCTGAAAAACGCCTTTGTGCTGTGGCCGCTGTCGCTGCTGGCGCCGGAGCTTGTGCATCCGGGGGTAGGCAAGACAATGGCGCAGTTGTGGCAGGAGGCGCGGATTGATCAGGTGCTGGCGCCGGTTGCCTTTGAGTGGCGTGGGTTGCAGCTGACTCCCGCGTAAGCCTGTACCGGCCCTTTCGCGGCTAAAGCCGCTCCAACAGGTACAGCGACAACCTCGAGAGCAACGCCGTATCTGTGGGAGCGGCTTTAGCCGCGAAGGGGCTGGTATGTTCAACCGAGCTTGTAAGCTTCGAGGGCTTTCAGCCGCTCACCTTTGAGCGCTTCACCCAAGGCCTGGCCAGTCAGCCCAACCTGCACCAACGGCTTGACATCCACTGCCCGCGCAGCCGCCGCTGCCCCTCGCAGGTATTCGGACTGTGGATAACCCGCTTTGCCCTCGCCCAGCGCTGCCATCTCGGAAGCGATCAGGAAGTCTTCGAATCGCTGTGGCCGCCGGTACACATCGAACTTCTGCAGCAGCCCCAGCAGTGCCGTGGCGGGCAACTCCTGCGCCTGGTTGCCCAGCTTCAGGCACTCACCCGTCAGCAGCGCCAGCTCCTGGCACTCCCGCGGCGCCTTCAGGCGCTGGTTGATGGCTTTGATCGCGGCCGGTGTCAGCGACTGCAGCAGGCAGGCCCAGCGTACATGCAGGGGCTGTTCGTGCATTGCCGACTGTTCCAGCGCCGCCAGGGCCTGAGGGGCGTCATCTAGCTCTGGCAGCAGCTCCTGCAGGGCCCCACAAGCATGCAGCACCTGGAAGAACACCTGCGGCTGCGCCTCCATCAGCGCCCGCTCGATTTCCTTCCAGCTGCGCTCGGCGGTCAGTGCCTGCAATTCGCCAGAGGCACTGATCTGACGCATCAGCTCAAGCGTCTCATCGGCAACCCGGAATCCCAGCGGTGCATAACGGGCAGCAAAGCGCGCAACTCGCAGCACACGCAATGGATCTTCGGCGAATGCCGGGGAAACATGGCGTAAAAGGCGCTGGTCGATATCGTCCTGGCCATGATAGGGATCGTATACCGTACCCGTCTCGTCCTCGGCCATTGCATTGATGGTCAGGTCACGACGGATCAGGTCTTCTTCCAGGGTCACATCGGGGCTGGCGTGGAAAGTGAAGCCGCCGTAGCCCCGCCCGCTCTTGCGCTCGGTGCGCGCCAGGGCGTATTCCTCGCCGGTTTGCGGGTGCAGGAACACCGGGAAATCAGCGCCGACCGGTCGAAAGCCCTTAGCGTGCATTTCCTCGACCGTGGCGCCGACCACCAGCCAGTCGATATCGCTGACAGGGCGGCCGAGCAGGCGGTCGCGCACGGCGCCGCCAACTTTGTAGATGTGCATGTGCAGCTCTCCATAACTGCCGACAGGATAACCCGTCGGCAGCCTTGAAGTTGCACTAGAGGTGGTGAATGACAGCCAGATCCATGCGGCCATAGTCGGCGCTTTCGCCGTGCTCGCCGCGTGGTGGCATGTGGTGGGTTTTCATCACCTGCTCGCCCTGGACGGTCTCCAGGTGGATGTCGAAGCCCCACAGGCGGTGCAGGTGCTTGAGCACTTCATCGGTAGAATCGCCCAGCGGTTTGCGGTTGTGTTGCTGGTGACGCAAGGTCAGCGAGCGGTCGCCGCGGCGGTCAACGCTCCAGATCTGCACGTTCGGTTCGCGGTTGCCCAGGTTGTACTGCGCCGCCAGTAGTTCGCGAATGGTCCGGTAGCCGGCCTCGTCGTGGATGGCAGGTACATACAGGTCGTCGCGCTGGTCGTCATCGAGGATGCTGAACAGCTTCAGATCGCGAATGACCTTCGGCGACAGGTACTGCAGGATGAAGCTCTCGTCCTTGAAGCTGCTCATGGCGAACTTGATTGTAGAAAGCCAGTCGCTGCCGGCAATGTCGGGGAACCAGCGCCGATCTTCTTCGGTCGGGTTTTCGCACATGCGGCGGATGTCGGTATACATCGCAAAGCCCAGTGCGTAGGGGTTGATGCCGTTGTAGTAGGGGCTGTCGAAGCCGGGCTGGAATACCACGCTGGTGTGCGACTGCAGGAACTCCATCATGAAGCCTTCGGTGATCAGCCCCTCGTCGTACAGGTCGTTCATCAGCGTGTAGTGCCAGAATGTCGCCCAGCCTTCGTTCATCACCTGGGTCTGGCGCTGCGGGTAGAAATACTGGGCGATCTTGCGCACGATGCGCACCACTTCACGCTGCCAGGGCTCCAGCAGCGGGGCGTTCTTCTCGATGAAATACAGGATGTTTTCCTGCGGTTCGGCGGGGAAGCGCGCATCATCGCGCTCGTTACCCTTGTCAGCGCTTTTCGGAATGGTCCGCCAAAGGTCATTGATCTGCCGCTGCAGGTGCTCCTCGCGCTCCTTCTGCCGCCGCCGCTCCTCTTCGGCGGAAATCGGATAAGGCCGCTTGTAGCGGTCGACGCCGTAGTTCATCAGGGCGTGGCAAGAGTCGATCAGGTCTTCTACGGCATCGATGCCATGGCGCTCTTCGCACTGGGCGATGTACTGCTTGGCGAACACCAGGTAGTCGATGATCGAGCTGGCGTCGGTCCAGGTGCGGAACAGGTAGTTGCCCTTGAAGAAACTGTTATGGCCGTAGCAGGCGTGGGCGATCACCAGTGCCTGCATGCACATGGTGTTTTCTTCCATCAGGTAGGCGATGCACGGGTCGGAGTTGATCACGATCTCGTAGGCCAGGCCCATCTGGCCACGGCTGTAGGACTTCTCCGTACTGAGGAACTGCTTGCCGTAGGACCAGTGGTGATAACCCAGCGGCATGCCGACCGAGGCGTAGGCGTCCATCATCTGCTCGGCGGTAATGACCTCGATCTGGTTGGGGTAGGTGTCCAGGGCGTAACGCTCGGCCAGGCGGCTGATTTCCCGGTCGTAGGTCTGGATCAGTTCGAACGTCCACTCGGACCCGGTGGAAATAGGTTGGCGTCTCTGTGCTCTGGCGGTCATGTGGCTAACCTGCGCTGGAAGAGTTCACGGAAGACCGGGTAGATATCGCCGGCCGATACCAACTGCTGCTGGGCGAACGTATCGGGGAAGGCTTCGCCGATGCGCTCGTATTCGTACCACAGCGCCTGGTGTTCACGCGGGGTGATTTCAACGTAAGTGTAGTACTGCACATGCGGCATGATCTGCTTGGCCAGGATGTCGCGGCAGATCGGCGAGTCGTCGTTCCAGTTGTCGCCGTCGGAGGCCTGGGCGGCGTAGATGTTCCAGTCGCTGGCCGGGTAGCGTTCGGCCATGACCTCCTGCATCAGTTTGAGTGCGCTGGAAACGATGGTGCCGCCGGTTTCCCGCGAATAGAAGAATTCTTCCTCGTCGACTTCACGAGCGCTGGTGTGGTGGCGGATGAACACCACTTCGATGCGGTCGTAGTTACGCTTGAGGAACAGGTACAGCAGGATGAAGAAACGCTTGGCGATGTCCTTGGTGGCCTGGGTCATCGAGCCGGACACGTCCATCAGGCAGAACATCACAGCCTTGGAGCTGGGGTTGGGCTGCTTGACCAGCAGGTTGTACTTGAGGTCGAAGGTGTCGAGGAAGGGCAGGCGGTTGATGCGTGCCTTCAGGCGTTCGATCTCGTGCTCGACTTCCTGGATATCGGTGAAGTTGTCCGGTTCCTCGACCTTCAGGCGGGCGAGTTCCTTTTGTGCTTCGCGCAGTAATGCGCGGCTGCTGCCGGTCAGGGCGATACGCCGGGCATGGGCTGAACGCAGTGTGCGCACGATGTTGATGCGTGACGGGTTGCCTTCGTTGGCGATACCAGCGCGCACGGTCTTGAAAGTGTCGGCCCCGGTCAGGTGACGTTTGACCAGGTTGGGTAGCTCGAGGTCCTCGAACATGAACTCGAGGAATTCTTCCTGGGTGATCTGGAAGACGAAGTCGTCCATGCCCTCGCCGGAGTTGCCTGCCTTGCCGCGGCCGCTGCCACCGCCGCCGCCTTGTGGCCTTGGGATGTGTTCACCGGCAGTGAATTCCTTGTTGCCTGGATGCACGATGGTCTGCTTGCCCCCGCGACCATGGTGCAGCACCGGTTCGTCGATGTCGCGCCCCGGAATGCTGATCTGCTCGCCATGTTCCATGTCCATGATGGAACGGCGGCTCACCGCCTCTTCGACGGCTTTCTTGATGTGTTCGCGGTACCGCCGCAGGAAGCGCTGGCGGTTCACCGTGCTCTTGTTCTTGCCGTTCAGGCGTCGATCTATAACGTAGCTCATGGTCCCTCCGGTAGCTGGGAACAGCTGCACGCTTCAAGCTACGAGCTGCTGCACATAAAGGCAGCAAAGCAGCTGCCGCCGCCCAGGGCTGGCATGGCAGCCCTGGGCGCGCGGTGGGTAGCTTGTCGCTTTATTGCGATTTCCTGACCCGCAGGTACCATTCCGACAGCAGACGAACCTGTTTGTCGGTGTAGCCACGCTCCACCATACGCGTGACGAAGTCGTTGTGTTTCTGTTGGTCCTCCTTGCTTGCCTTGGCGTTGAAGCTGATGACCGGCAGCAGGTCTTCGGTGTTGGAGAACATTTTCTTCTCGATCACCACCCGCAGCTTTTCGTAGCTCAGCCAGCTCGGGTTCTTGCCGTTGTTGTTGGCACGGGCACGCAGCACGAAGTTGACGATTTCGTTGCGGAAATCTTTCGGGTTGCTGATGCCGGCCGGCTTCTCGATCTTCTCCAGTTCTTCGTTGAGGGCGATACGGTTGAGGATTTCGCCGGTTTCCGGGTCGCGGTATTCCTGGTCCTGGATCCAGAAGTCTGCGTACAGCACGTAGCGGTCGAAGATGTTCTGGCCGTATTCGCTGTAGGACTCCAGGTAGGCGGTCTGGATTTCCTTGCCAATGAACTCGATATAGCGCGGGGCCAGGTATTCCTTCAGGTAGCGCAGGTAGCGTTCGCGCACCTCGGCCGGGAACTGTTCCTGCTCGATCTGCTGCTCCAGCACATAAAGCAGGTGCACCGGGTTGGCGGCCACTTCATGCGGATCGAAGTTGAACACCTTGGACAGGATCTTGAACGCGAAGCGGGTCGACAGGCCGTTCATGCCTTCGTCGACGCCGGCCGCATCGCGGTACTCCTGGATCGACTTGGCCTTCGGATCGGTGTCCTTGAGGTTCTCCCCGTCGTACACCCGCATCTTCGAGTAGATGTTGGAGTTTTCCGGCTCTTTCAGGCGCGACAGCACGGTGAACTGGGCGAGCATCTTCAGTGTGTCTGGCGCGCAGTGCGCCTTGGCCAGTGAGCTGTTGATCAGCAGCTTGTCGTAGATCTTGATTTCGTCGCTGACGCGCAGGCAGTACGGCACCTTGACGATGTAGATCCGGTCGATGAACGCCTCGTTGTTCTTGTTGTTACGGAAGGTGTGCCACTCCGATTCGTTGGAGTGGGCCAGCAGAATCCCGGAGTAGGGGATGGCGCCGAGGCCTTCGGTACTGTTGTAGTTGCCTTCCTGGGTGGCGGTAAGCAACGGGTGCAGGACCTTGATCGGGGCCTTGAACATCTCGACGAATTCCATCAGGCCCTGGTTGGCCCGGCACAGCGCGCCCGAATAGGCATATGCGTCGGCGTCGTTCTGCGGGAATTCCTCGAGCTTGCGGATATCGACCTTGCCGACCAGGGCCGAGATGTCCTGGTTGTTCTCGTCGCCAGGTTCGGTCTTGGCGATGGCGATCTGGTTGAGGATCGACGGGTACAGCTTCACCACCTTGAACTTGCTGATGTCGCCGCCGAACTCCTGCAGGCGCTTGGTGGCCCAAGGCGACATGATGGTGTTCAGGTAGCGCCGCGAGATGCCGTACTCTTCCTCGAGAATGGCCCCGTCTTCGGTGGCATTGAACAGGCCCAATGGCGACTCGAATACCGGCGAGCCCTTGATAGCGTAGAACGGTACCTTTTCCATCAGCTGCTTGAGTTTTTCGGCCAGCGACGACTTACCGCCGCCCACCGGGCCCAGCAGATAGAGGATCTGTTTCTTCTCCTCCAGGCCTTGGGCGGCGTGGCGGAAGTAGGACACGATCTGGTCGATGCACTCTTCCATGCCATGGAAGTCGGCAAAGGCCGGATAGCGGCGGATAACCTTGTTGGAGAAGATTCGCGACAGTCTGGAGTTGGTTGAGGTGTCGATCAGCTCCGGCTCACCGATGGCCAGCAACAGCCGTTCGGCCGCCGATGCGTAGGCACTGCGATCCTCTTTGCACAGCTCGAGGTACTCCTGCAGCGAGAGTTCTTCCTGGCGCGTAGACTCGAAACGTTGTTGGAAGTGGCTAAAAATACTCATGACGTCACCTCGCTCGATACGTGGAGACGACGCCGGATCAGTCAGCTGATGCTGGCATGCAACCGGGGCTGCCGATTGCTGTATACCCCCCAGAACACCCTGTAACGCTACCGATGACCCGCACGCCGGTGTACCGGCTCTCCCCTTTTTCTGGATGGCCTGCGCTTAAGAATAGTTGGTTATCCGCAAGGTCAAGGGCGAGGGGCGGAGAAGTTGCGAACGACCGTTCGTCAGATAAGCCGCAAGCCCGCATGGGGCGCGGGCTGCAGTAAAAATGAAAAAATTATTCAGCAGTGCCCTGGGCGGTTTCGGCCGGGTAGGTGGCGCGCCACAGCTCAAAGCCGCCGTCGACACTGTATACGTCCGAGAAACCCTGGTTCACCAGATAGGCCGCAGCGCTCTGGCTGGAATTGCCGTGGTAGCACACCACCAGGGTTGGGGCGTCGAGGTCGGCATTGCGGATGAACTCGGCGACAGAATGGTTATCCAGATGCTTGGCGCCAGTGATGTGGCCGGCGGCATAGGCCTGCGGGTCGCGAATGTCGACGACTACCGCACCTTGCGCGCGAAGGGCCAGGGCCTGTTCGGGAGGGATGCGCTTGAATTCGCTCATGGGTACGGCTTCCTTCAGGATTGATCGTTCAGTGTAGGCGTTTGGGCGGGGAGGCGTAAGTTGCCGTCGTCGCTGCAGTCACAGCGGTGATATTCGCCGCTGTCGACGTTGTACAGGGTCATGGCACCGCCCCACACGCAACCGGTGTCCAGGGCGATGATGCCGGGCTCGTTGACCTGCCCCTGAAGGGCGGCCCAGTGGCCGAAAATAATCTTCACGTGGCGCGAGCGGCGGCCTTTGTGTGCGTACCAGGGCTTGTAGCCTTTGGGGGCGGTATCCAGGCCTTCCTTGCTCTTGAGGTCGAGCTTGCCCTCGGCGGTGCAGAAGCGCATGCGCGTGAGGCAGTTGGTGATGACCCGCAGGCGTTCGATGCCGGTGAGGCTTTTGCTCCACTTGTTCGGCTCGTTGCCGTACATGCCGTCAAGGTACAGTTTCAGGCGCTCGTCGTCGCGCAGCACTTCCTCGACCTCGGCGGCCAACTCCAGGGCTTTGCCCAAGGTCCATTGCGGTGGAATGCCGGCGTGAACCAGCGCAATGCCGCGGGGTTCGTCGTAATGCAGCAGCTTTTGCTGGCGCAGCCAGTCGAACAGCTGGTCGGCGTCAGGCGCTTCGATGATCTCGCGCAGGGTGTCGCTTTTCTTCAGGCGTTCGACGTTATGCCAGGCGGCCAGCAGGTGCAGGTCATGGTTGCCCAGCACGCACACCAGCGACTGGCGGATCGAATAAAGGAAGCGCAGGGTTTCCAGTGACTCGGGGCCGCGGTTGACCAGGTCGCCGACCAGCCACAGGCGGTCGACGGCGGGGTTGAAATTGACCCGTTCGAGCAGGCACTTGAGTGGCTGCAGGCAGCCCTGCAGATCACCGACGGCGTAGGTAGCCATCAGTGCAGCGCCCCGGGCACCGCCAGGCGGAAGGGGGCGATCTCGGCATCGAAGCGTTTGCCGTCTTCGGCGAACATCTGGTAGCTGCCCTGCATGGTGCCCACGCGGGTGCTGATGACCGCGCCGCTGCTGTAGGTGTGGCTCTGGCCCGGGTCGATATTGGGCTGCTGGCCGACCACGCCGGCGCCACGCACTTCCTCGACCTCGCCGTCACCGTTGGTGATCAGCCAGTGGCGCGACAGCAGCTTGGCCTTCAGCGAGCCATTGTTCTGCACGGTGATGGTGTAGGCGAAAGCGAAACGACTGTTTTCGGGGTCGGATTGTTCTTTGAGGTAGCGGGTCACGACGCTGACGTCGATTTTATAGCGAGGGTCGGACATGCAAGGGCCTTGGGCAAACTGACGCAATAATGCAGTCTAGGCCATTGAGAGGGGGAAGGGCCAGCGGTGAGAGGCTTGGGGATTTGTGTTGTCTGTCCCGGCCCTTTCGCGGGTAAACCCGCTCCTACCTGGAGAGCATGGGTTTCAAGGTATGCACAGGACCTGTAGGAGCAGCCTTGTGCTGCGAAGAGGCCATTACTGTCGAAGAAAATCCTTCTTCGCAGCACAAGGCTGCTCCTACAAGGTACTACGCAGATTTTGAGGGCTGTGCAGTACCTGTGGGAGCGGGTTTGCCCGCGAAGAGGCCGGTACAGGCGATATCAGGCTTGCTGATCGGCCAACTGGTCAGCCAGGCGCACGAAGGCGGCCAGGTCCAGCTGTTCAGGGCGCAGGCTGCCATCCACGCCGGCAGCTTCGATGGCCGGGCTGTCGAGCAGGCCTTTCATGGTGTTGCGCAGGGTCTTGCGGCGCTGGTTGAAGGCTTCGCGTACCACCTGCTCCAGCAGCTTTGCGTCCTTGGCCGGGTACGGCAGCACTTCGTGCGGCACCAGGCGGACGATGGCCGAGTCCACTTTCGGCGGCGGGTTGAATGCGCCAGGGCCAACGTTGAACAGGTGCTCGACCCGGCAGTGGTACTGCACCATGATCGACAGACGCCCCCAGTCACCACCGCCAGGGCCGGCGGCCATGCGCTCGACCACTTCCTTCTGCAGCATGAAGTGCATGTCGCGGATCAGCCCGGCATGGCTGAGCAGGTGGAAGATCAGTGGGGTGGAGATGTTGTAGGGCAGGTTGCCCACCACCTTGAGGCTGCGCGGTGGCACGCCCAGCTGGTTGAAGTCGAACTTCAGGGCGTCGCCCTGGTGCAGGCGGAAATTGCTGCGGCCGGCGAACTTGTGCTGCAGGATCGGCACCAGGTCCTTGTCCAGTTCCACCACGTCCAGCTGTGCCCCGCTGCCCAGCAGGCCTTCGGTCAGGGCGCCCTGGCCGGGGCCGATTTCCAGCAGATGTTCGCCGGCCTTGGCGTTGATGGCACGCAGGATGCGGTCGATGATGCCGGCGTCGTGCAGGAAGTTCTGGCCGAAGCGCTTGCGCGCCCGGTGTTGGTATTGCTCGTTCATGGTCGGTTCTCGGCCATCTGGTAGGCGGTTTCCAGCGCGACGCGCAGGCTGCCGGTGTCGACCTTGCCGGTGCCGGCCAGGTCCAGGGCGGTGCCGTGGTCGACCGACGTGCGGATGATCGGCAGGCCCAGGGTCACGTTGACTGCAGCGCCGAAGCCTTTGTACTTGAGTACAGGCAGGCCCTGGTCGTGGTACATCGCCAGCACCGCGTCGCAGTGCTCCAGATATTTGGGGGTAAACAGGGTATCGGCCGGCAGCGGCCCGCGCAGGTCCATGCCTTCGGTGCGCAGGCGTGCCAGGGTCGGCTCGATGATGTCGATTTCCTCGCGGCCCAGGTGGCCGCCCTCGCCCGCGTGCGGGTTGAGGCCGCACACCAGGATGCGCGGGTTGGCAATGCCGAACTTGTCGCGCATGTCGGCATGCAGGATACGGGTTACACGCTCGACGCGCTCGGCAGTGATGGCGTCGGCAATGTCGCGCAGCGGCAGGTGTGTGGTCACCAGGGCCACGCGCAGGCCACGGGTGGCCAGCATCATCACCACTTGCGCGGTGTGGGTCAGCTCGGCAAGGAATTCGGTATGCCCGGAGAAGGCGATACCGCTTTCGTTGATCACGCCCTTGTGTACAGGGGCGGTGATCATCCCGGCGAAATGCCCTTCCAGGCAGCCTTGCCCGGCACGGGTCAGGGTTTCCAGCACGAACGCGGCATTGGCCTTGTCGAGCTGGCCCGGCACCACCGGGGCCGCCAGGGGGGTATCCCAGACGTAAAGGCTACCCGCTGGCGCCGGCTGCTCGGGCCATAGGCCCGGCGCTACCGGCAGCAGGTTGACGGCCAGCCCCAGCTGCGTGGCCCGCTCGGCGAGCAGGTCACGGCTGGTGATGGCGATCAGGGGGTGGGGCTGGGCGTCTGCGGCGAGCAGCAGGCACAGGTCGGGGCCTATGCCGGCTGGCTCGCCGGGGGTGACGGCGAAGCGCAGGGGCTTCACTGGGCGGCCTGGTCAGCGCCAGGCAGCTTGATTTCAACGTAGGCCTCGTCGCGGATCTGGCGCAGCCAGGTCTGCAGCTCTTCGTCGTACTTGCGGTTGCGCAGTACGTTCATGGCCTGCTGCTCACGAGCCTGCTCGGTGCTGTCGGTGGCGCGACGGCCCAGCACTTCCAGGACATGCCAGCCGTACTGGGTCTTGAACGGACGGGTGACTTCGCCTTGGGCGGCGTTGGCCATCTGCTCGCGGAACTCCGGTACCAGGCTGTTCGGGTCAACCCAGTTGAGGTCGCCGCCGTTGAGCGCCGAACCCGGGTCTTCCGAGAAGCTCTTGGCCAGCTCGCCGAAGTCTTCGCCGTTCTTGATGCGCTCGTACAGGCGCTCGGCCAGTTGCTCGGTAGCAGCCTCGCTGCGGATCTCGCTAGGCTTGATCAGGATGTGGCGAACGTGCACTTCGTCACGCAGCACGTTCTCGCTGCCGCCACGCTTTTCCTCGAGCTTGAGGATGATGAAACCGTTGGGGATGCGGATAGGCTGGGTAATTTCGCCAACCGGCATGCTGCTGAGCATCTTGGCGAAGTCTGGCGGCAGCTGGCCGGCTTTACGCCAGCCCATCTCGCCGCCTTCCAGGGCGTTTTCGCTGGCGGAGCGGGCAATGGCCATCTGGCCGAAGTCCGCGCCCTGCTTGAGCTGCTGGTACACATCGCCAACCTGGCGCGCGGCGGCCTGGATGGCTTCCGAGTTGGCCGCTTCCGGGGTCGGGATCAGGATGTTGGCCAGGCGGTACTCTTCCGACATCTGCATCTTGCCAAGGTCGGAGTTGAGGAAGTTCTTCACTTCCTGCTCGGAGACCTGGATACGCTCGGCCACGCGGCGCTGGCGCACGCGGCTGATGATCATCTCGCGCTTGACCTGCTCGCGGGCGTCGTCGAACGACATGCCGTCACGGGCCAGGGCGGCGTGGAACTGGTCCAGCGACATGCCGTTGCGCTGGGCAATGGTGCCCATGGCCTGGTTCAGTTCTTCGTCGGTGATGCGGATGCCGGAGCGCTCGCCGATCTGCAGCTGCAGGTTCTCGACGATCAGGCGTTCCAGTACCTGCTGGTCCAGCGCACCGGCAGGCGGCATGCCGCCGCCGCGCTTGGCGATGGTTTGCTGGACCTCGCGGACACGCTGGTCCAGCTGGCTTTGCATGACCACGTCGTTGTCGACGATGGCCACCACGCGATCAAGAGGTTGCACCGCGGCATGCACCGCGCCACTCAGCAATGCAACGCCCAGCAACGCCGGGCGCAGTCGATCAATAAGCTTGGTCTTCACGTTCACGGTAACCTTGAATGCCTTGGTCGAGGAAAGACTCGACCTTGTTGCCGACTACACCACCGAGGCCTTTCAGGACGATCTGAAGGAAGATGCCGTGGTCGCCTTTTTCGTTCGCCGGTAGGGCTTGGCTGAAGTCGTCGTAGTCGATCCAGTAACGGTTGATCAGACGCAGCTTCCAGCAGCAGTTGTCGTACTCGAAACCGCCCATGGCTTCCAGGGTGCGATTGCGGTTGTAGTCATGCTGCCAGCGAGCGATGACGCTCCACTGCGGAACGATCGGCCAGATGACCGAGAAGTCATGCTGCTGGATCTTGTAGTAGTCCTTGATGTAGTTCTCGCTGCCTGGGACGCCGTAGTCGCCACCGCCCACTTTCCAGGTACCGGTCGTGGAGTCGTAGGAGATGGTGTCGTTACGGTAGCGATAACCGAGGTTGACCACTTTGTTCGGATTGTCTTCAGGCTGGTAATGGAACATCGCGCTGCCCGAGCGGGTGCTGCGGCTGTCCGGGTCCCAGTTGAAGTCCGAATTGAAGCGCCAGTCGCGGTTGAAGAAGTAGTTGTACACCAGCGCATACGGAGATACATCGGACTGCGAGTCGCTGCGGGTACGGTAATCGATACCAGGGAGCTGAACTTTGCGGTCCTTGAAATAGAAAGCCTGACCGATGCTGAAGTTCTGGCGTTCGAAACCGTTTTCTTCGATCCAGCGGGTGGTCACGCCCAGCGACAGCTTGTTCTCGTCACCAATGCGGTCGGTGCCGCTGAAGCGGTTGTCGCGGAATAGCGAATCGTAGCTGAACAGGGTTTCACCCGAGTCGAACAGCGGGATGTCCTTCTGGTCCTTGTACGGGACGTAGAGGTAGTACATACGCGGTTCGAGGGTTTGCTTGTAGTTGGTGCCGAACAGCGAAGTTTTGCGGTCGAAATACAGGCCGCTGTCCACGCTGAAGATCGGTACGTCGCGGTTCAGCGAGCTGTTGTAGCTGCCGTACGCTGGGTTGGCCGATTGCGCGATAGCCTGGGTTTTACCCTGGCTGTCCAAGTCCAGATCGTAGTGGGTATACGCATACTTCAGCTTGGGGGTCAGGAAGCCGTAGCTGGCTTCCATCGGCAGGCTGATCGATGGTGCGACGTTGAAACGGTTGCCGTTGGCGCGGGCGATGCCGCTGACGTTCTGGTCCAGGCGGCGACCAGGCGCACCCGCCGAAGTGTCGGGAAGGCCATCTTCGTTCAATACAAAGTCGTCTTTCAGGTCACGATCGAAACGGACTGCCTCGGTTTCGTAAGCAATATTGAGCCCACCTGGCTCGTACGGCAGCTTGCCATTGAAGGTAATCTGCGGCAGGCGATCATACGGGGTGATCTTCGAGATGGTCGCCATTTCGTAGGCATGCACATTCAACCGCGCGGTGTAGCTGTCACCACGGTAGGTCAGTGCACCCTGCTGGTTCAGCAGGTCCTGGGTTTCAATACCGATCTGGTCGGATTCCAGGTCCTGGAAGTAGAACGGGTCGCTGATGTCGGTGTAGTCCACCTCGGTCATCAGGCGCTCGTCCAGCCCGCCCTTGTGCTGCCAGTTGACCATCCAGCGCTGCTCTTTGTAGTCAGTCTGGTCTTTGCGGTCGTCGTTCTTGTCGTTGAGGTACGCGCCACCGAACTGGCCTTCGCTGGAAGGCGTCAGGTAGCGGAACTCGCCTTCCATCAGCAGGCCGCGCTTGGTCATGTAGCGCGGGTACAACGTGGCATCGTAGTTCGGCGCCAGGTTGAAGTAGTAAGGCGTGACCAGCATGAAGCCGGTATCGCTGGTGCTGCTGAACGATGGCGGCAGGAAGCCGGACTGGCGACGGTCGTCGATCGGGAAGTAGATGTACGGTGTGTAGAACACCGGGAAATCCTTGACCCGCAGCGTAACGTTGGTCGCGGTACCGAAACCGGTGGCCGGGTTCAGGGTGATGTTGTTGCCCTTCAACTGCCAGGCGTTGCTGCCCGGTTCGCAGGTGGTGTACGTACCGTCCTTGAGACGAATGATGGCGTTCTCGCCACGCTTGGCGTACAGGGCACTGCCGCGGATGTGCGACTTGTGCATCACGTATTCGGCGTTGTCGACCTGGGCCTCGCCCGTGTCGAGCTGGATCTGTGCCTCGTCACCGACCACCAGCGAACCGTTGTCACGGATCTTGACGTTGCCCTTGAGCTCGCCACGGTTTTCGGTCTGGTAGAGGTTGGCCTCGTCGGCCTCGGCCTGCATGCTGCCCTGGCGCATCACCACGTCACCGGCGAGGGTAGCGATCTGCTGCTCTTGCTGGTACTTGGATACCTTGGCGTTGATGTAGGTCGGCGACTCGTCCTTCGGCGTGGTGTCGGCCATGCCAGGGCGGGTTGGCTCGATGTAGGCGCCACCGCAGTACGGGCCGGTTTCGGCCAGCTGTGCGGCAGTGAGCTTTTCACGCGGAACCCAGTCCAGGTGGCTGTAGTCTTCGCTACGCGACTTCAGGCCACGGCCCTTGGCCTCGGTGACCAGCATCGGCCGGTCCGCGGTTTCGCCTTCGCTCGCGGCTTCGGTGCCGGTGCTGACTGCAGCACCCTCGTGCACCGGGCGCGGTGGCAGGTTGTTGGTTGGGGTCTTGGGCTTGCAGTCCCAACCACCGGAGGCGGACACTTGGCAGTCGAACTGTTCGGCTGCCACCACGTAAGACGTGGCCAGAGGTTGCAGGGCCAGCAGACCGCCGGTTACCAGCAACGGAAACTTTCTACGAAACGCGGGGGATTTCAATGCCATCTTATTAGTCCGGGCTTCCTGCGTGCCATCTGCCCGCGTGTGGGGCCGCACGCCTCTCGATGGTCTGAAAAAGATGCTGGATAATAAAGCATGACCCGCTTGACGGCTAGGGCCGTCGGAGACCCTTGTAATGCCTGAACACGATGTACGCCTGCAACAACTGACGGTCTGGCTCGATGAGCAGCTCAATGATCTTTTCCGGAAAAACGCCTGGGGCGACGTGCCTGCAGGCAGCTTGACCGCGGCCAGCAGCGACGCCAGCTTCCGCCGTTATTTCCGCTGGCAGGGTGCCGGCCACAGCTTCGTGATCATGGATGCACCACCTCCACAGGAAAACTGCCGACCGTTCGTCGCCATCGACCACCTGCTGGCCAGTGCCGACGTGCACGTGCCGCTGATCCATGCCCAGGACCTGGAACGTGGCTTCTTGCTGCTGGGTGACCTGGGCCATCAGACATACCTTGATATCATTGATGCGGACAACGCCGACGGCCTGTTCGCCGATGCCGTCGACGCGCTGCTGGCGTTCCAGCGCCTGCCGATGGACGCGCCGTTGCCCAGCTACGACGATGCGCTGTTGCGCCGTGAAGTCGAGTTGTTCCCGGAGTGGTACGTGGGTCGTGAGCTTGGCCTGGCCTTCAGCGATGCCCAGAAAGCCACTTGGCAACGAATCAGCCAGCTGCTGATCGACAGCGCATTGGCCCAGCCCAAGGTGCTGGTGCACCGCGACTACATGCCGCGCAACCTCATGCAGAGCACGCCCAACCCCGGTGTGCTGGACTTCCAGGATGCCGTGTATGGCCCGGTCACCTACGACATCACCTGCCTGTTCAAGGACGCCTTCCTCAGTTGGCCGCAGGCTCGGGTCGAAGGCTGGCTGCGCGACTACTGGCAGAAGGCGCAGGCTGCCGGCATCCCGGTGCAGGCCGACTTCGAGGCGTTCCAGCGTGCCAGCGACCTGATGGGTGTGCAGCGCCACCTGAAGGTGATCGGCATCTTCGCCCGTATCTGCCACCGCGACGGCAAACCCCGTTACCTGGGCGACGTGCCGCGCTTCTTCGCCTATATAAAAGAAGTGATCAGCCGCCGGCCCGAATTGGCGGAGCTGGGTGAGCTGATTGCCGAGTTGCAGGCCGGAGCGCGTGCATGAAGGCAATGATATTGGCAGCGGGCAAAGGCGAGCGCATGCGCCCGCTGACCCTGCACACCCCCAAGCCGCTGGTCCCGGTCGCCGGCCAGCCACTGATCGAGTATCACCTGCGGGCCCTGGCTGCGGCGGGTGTCACCGAGGTGGTGATCAACCATGCCTGGCTCGGCCAGCAGATCGAGGACCACCTGGGTGACGGCAGCCGTTTCGGCCTGAGCATCCGCTATTCGCCCGAAGGAGAGCCGCTGGAAACCGGCGGTGGCATCTTCAAGGCCCTGCCATTGCTGGGTGACGCGCCGTTCCTGTTGGTGAACGGCGATGTCTGGACCGACTACGACTTCGCGCGCCTGCAGGCTCCCCTGCAAGGCCTGGCTCACCTGGTGCTGGTCGACAACCCAGGCCATCACGGCCGCGGCGACTTCCGCCTGGTGGGCGAGCGGGTGGTCGATGGTGACGATGCGCCCGGCACGCTGACCTTCAGTGGCCTTTCGGTGCTGCACCCGGCGCTGTTCGAAGGCTGCCAGCCTGGCGCCTTCAAGCTGGCGCCGTTGCTGCGTCAGGCCATGGCTGCGGGCCAGGTCAGTGGCGAGCACTACCATGGGCACTGGGTTGATGTCGGTACGCTCGAACGCTTGGCCGAGGCCGAGCGCCTGATCGGCGAGCGTGCCTGACATGTGGTGGCCAAGCACGGTGATTGGTGCCGGTGCCGGCTTTGCCGTTGCCAGCATCCCCGGGGCCTTGCTCGGCGCGTTGCTCGGCCAGGCCATGGACCGCCGCCTGCGTTTGCAAGGCTGGGAGGACATGCGTGAACGCTTGGGCGGGCGCCCGGCGTTGCAGGACGACGAATTGCTGTTCGTGATGCTCGGGCGCCTGGCCAAGTGCGATGGCCGGGTGGGCGAGCAGCATATTCAGCAGGCACGCCAGGAGATGGTGCGCCTGGATCTGGCCGAAGCGGCTCGGCTGCGTGCGATTGCTGCGTTCAACCGCGGCAAGGCGGGCAAGGACCGGCTGGGTGGGCACCTGCGGCGCATTCGCCAGCAGCCGCATGCGGCCGAAGGTACCCTGCGTGCCTGTTGGCGCATGGTCTGGGCTGACGGCAAGATGGGCAACAAGGAGCGTGAACTGCTGCTGGACTGGGGGCAGAAACTGGGCCTGAGCCGGCGGCAGGTGCAGGCCATGTCGCTGGAGTACGAGCCACGCAAGGCGGCGGGGCCGGAAGGGGTCGCCATGACCTATGCGGCGGCGTTGCGCTTGCTGGCGGTCGAGGCGGATACCGATGGCGACAAGGTCAAGCAGGCGTATCGTCGACTGGTCAGTCGGCATCACCCGGACAAGTTGGCGGGTACTGGTGCCAGTGAGTCGCAGGTGCGTGAAGCGACTGAACGGACCCGGGAGCTGCATCAGGCTTATGCCATGATCCGCAAGCGGCGCGGGCTTTGATGGCCCTATCGCCGGCAAGCCGGCTCCCACAGGTATTGCACTGACCCTGAACACTGTGGCGTACCTATGGGAGCTGGCATGCCGGCGACAGGGCCATCATGGCAAACCTTACCCCTGCGGACTCATCCACCCCCGCACCCGGCGGAACAGTTGCTCCTGCTCGGCCGCCTTGTTCCCCGGCATGGCAATCAGCGACAACTGCCGGTACTGGCTGTCCTTCTGCCGCTTGCTGGCCTGCAGGCGCTGTGCGGCTGCATTGCGGTCACTGCTGCGGGTGGCGTAGTAGATGTCGGCAGTCGGCACTTTCAAGGTTGGCGCCAGGCTTTCCAGGTCATGCTCCACCCGTGCTGGAGTCTGCGCGGCAACCATTACCAGTTTCTGCACCTGTGGTGGCCGTTTCTCGCTCAGGTAGCGGGCCGCCCAATATGCGCCGCTGCCATGGCCGATCAGCACGATGCTGCGGGCGTTGTGCTGCTGGGCAAAGGCCACCGCAGCATCCAGGCGGGCGAAAATGCGCTCGGCATCGGCTGGGTCGGTTTGTTCGCTGGCCTGTTTGGCGTCAGTGCTCTCTGCGGTGTCGGCATCGGCTGCGGTAGCCTGGGCGACGTTGGCATTGGCATCGGCTGGTACGTCCTTGGCCGGGGCGCTTTCGCCCTTGTCTGACTGCGGCTCGGCAGCCGGCTTGGCCTCGACCCGCGCCTGCGGGCTGTCGGCGAGCAGGTCGGGCAGGCTGATGCTCAGGCTGTGCCAGCCGATATCGGGGAACTTCTGCCGCAGCGGGCCGACCGCATTCGGCCAGTCAGCCGTTTCGCCAGCCCCCGGGACGATGATGACCGCGCCCTGTGGATCGCTGTCGTTGGCCGGTTTCCACAAGGCCAGGAAGCTGTCGGCACCGGCCTGAAGGGTCTGCTGTTCGGCCTTGGGCACCAGCCGTTCAAGTGCCTGGGCATCCTCCTGGCTGCGTTCCAGCAGCGGCGGGCGAGGGGCTTGGGCAACGGGTGCCTCGGTGGTGGTAGATGGTTTTTCGGCATCGGCGGCCAGGGCGCCGAGTGGAAGGATCGAGGCCAGGCAGCACATTGCCAGCGTCGTGCGATAAAGTGTGGACATGAGTCAACCCGGGGCCAGAATGATACCGGCAGCCTAATGGTATTTGCCCGTGACGGCCATGCTGCATGGCCGCTTTGCCAAGACGAGCGTGTAGATGAAGCGAGTGCGTCGCCTGATGGTTATCGGCTGCTTTTGGCTGCCCTTGATTGCATTGGCCAGGCCCGAATCGGTGCCCACGGTTGCCCTGGAACCGGCCCAGCAGCAATGGCTGGATACACACCGCAGTCTGCGTGTCGGCCTGGTGTTGCAGGCGCCTTACGCTCAGTTCGACCGGCGCCTGCAGCAGCTGTACGGGGCCAACGTGGAACTGGTGAGCAGCCTGGCGCAGGCGCTGCGGCTGGACCTTACCTGGCGCAACTTCGCCGACCAGGCCAGCCTCGAGCATGCCCTGCAGGCCGGCGAAATCGACTTTGCCCCGGGGCTTACCCAGACCCCTGCCAGCTTGCGTTTGTGGCTGTTCAGCGACCCTTACATGCGCGTGCCGCAACTGGTGGTTGGGCCGCGCACCGGGACGATGGCCGTGGAGCTGGAAACGCTCGGAGCCGAGCAGCGGGTGGCGGTGCGCATGCCCAGCCAGCTGGCGGACTACCTGCGCGGTAACTACAGCAACCTCAACCTGCAAGGGGTGCCCAACGAGCGCGAGGCCCTGCAATTGGTGGTGGGCGGCCAGGCCAGTTTCGCCGTGCTGGATGAAGCTCAGCTCAGCCGCCTGTCGCGCGAAAGCGAGTTCGGCGAGCTGGCTGTGGTCGGCGATATCGGCCTGCCACAACTGTTGCGCATCGGTTCGCGGCGCGACTGGCCGCTGCTGGCCGATGTGCTGGAGCGCGGCCTGCAGGCGCTGCCGGCCAAGGAACTGGAGCAACTGCACCAGCGTTGGCTGCAGCCAAAGTACCCACGCCTGAGCGAGTCGACAGGGTTCTGGAAGAACCTGGCACTGCTGTTCGGCTTGCTGCTGTTGTGTGCGCTGGCCACCCTGGTGTGGCAGCGTCGGCAACAGCGCCAGTTGGAGCGCAGCCTGCTGGCCACGCGGGAAAGTCTTGTGGAGCGGCAAGTGCGCGAAGAAGCGTTGCGCCTGAGTCAGTTTGCCATCGACCAGAGCACGGTGGGCATCCTCTGGGTCAACTGGGACAGCCACGTACGCTACGCCAACCATGCCGCCGAGCGCATGCTGGGCTACGGCGAAGGCGCACTGCTGGAGCGGCCGCTGAGCGACTTTGAACCCAGCCTGACCATGGATCGCTGGCTGGAGCTGTGGAAGGGCGCACGTACCGGGGCGGGCGGTGTTGGTCAGTTCGAGACGCAGTGCCGCCGGGCTGACCACAGCCTGTTGCCGGTCGAGCTGTCGCTGAGTTTTCTGCGCTTTCGTGACTCCGAGTACCTGGTGGTGTACCTCGCCGATGTCACCGAGCGCTACCGCGCCCTGGCGGCCCTGCGCGAAAGCGAGGCGCGGCTCAAGGGCATTGCCGGCAACGTGCCGGGGCTGGTGTTCCGCCTGGAGCGCGACCCGGCCGAGGGCGACCTGGAATTCCCCTACATCAGCGAAGGCAGCGAGGCCTTGGTGGGCTATTCGCCCAGTGAGATCCAGGACCCGCAGATGGGCCTGCGCAACCTGGTGCACCCTGAGGACCGTGCCGATTACCACCGGGTGCAGGACCTGGCCCTGGCCAGCGATCAGGACTGGTCCTGGCAGGGGCGCATCCTCACTCGCCAGGGTGAACAGCGCTGGGCCGACATCAAAGCCAGTACCCGGCGCCTGGGTAACGGCCAGGTGGTATGGGACGGTGTGGTTTGGGACATCACGCAGGGCAAGCGGGCCGAGTTGGCGCTGGCCAGGTCCCAGGAGCAGCTGCGCGAACTGTCGGCCCACCTGGAAAGCGTGCGTGAGGAAGAAAAAGCCCGCATCGCCCGAGAAGTGCACGATGAACTGGGGCAGATGCTGACCGTGCTCAAGCTGGAAGTGTCGATGTGCGAGCTGGCCTTCGCCGAGCTGGACCCGGGGCTGAACGAGCGGCTGGCCAGCATGAAGCGCCTGATCGCCCAGCTGTTCCAGCTGGTGCGCGACGTAGCCACTGCCTTGCGTCCTCCGATTCTCGATGCCGGCATCGCCTCGGCCATTGAATGGCAGGCGCGGCGCTTTGAAGCACGCACGCAGATCCCCTGCCTGGTGCAAGTACCGGATAATCTGCCAGCATTGAGCGATGCCAAGGCCATCGGGCTGTTCCGTATCCTCCAGGAGGCGCTGACCAACGTGATGCGCCATGCCCAGGCGCATAGCGTGGAGATCGAACTGGTGCGTGAGCACGGGCAATTGCGCATGACCGTCAGCGATGACGGCCAGGGCTTTTGCCGCGACCAGCCTCGGCCCACATCGTTCGGCCTGGTAGGGGTACGTGAGCGGGTGCTGATGCTGGGCGGCAGCATGGCGCTGGACAGTGAACCGGGCGAAGGCACCAGCCTGAGCGTGGCCATACCGTTGGAGTAGGAGAGCGATCGTGATTCGAGTGCTGGTGGCCGAAGACCACACCATTGTCCGTGAGGGCATCAAGCAGTTGATTGGCCTGGCCAAGGACATGCAGGTGGCGGGGGAGGCCGGTAACGGCGAGCAGTTGCTGGAGACCTTGCGCCACACCCCGTGCGAGGTGGTACTGCTGGATATCTCGATGCCGGGCGTGAATGGTCTGGAGGCGATTCCGCGAATCCGCGCGTTGCAGGACGCCCCGGCGATCCTGATGCTGTCGATGCACGATGAAGCGCAGATGGCGGCGCGGGCGCTGAAGGCCGGAGCGGCGGGTTATGCCACCAAGGACAGCGACCCAGCGTTGTTGCTGACCGCGATTCGCCGGGTTGCCGCTGGCGGGCGCTATATCGACCCGGCGCTGGCCGACCGCATGGTCTTCGAGGTGGGCCTGACCGAGTCGCGGCCGTTGCACACGCTACTGTCGGAGCGAGAGTTTTCGGTGTTCGAACGCCTGGCCCAGGGCGCCAACGTCAACGACATCGCCCAGCAGTTGGCGCTGTCGAGCAAGACCATCAGCACCCACAAGGCGCGCCTGATGCAGAAGCTGAAAGTGAACTCGCTGGCTGAGCTGGTGAAGTACGCGATGGAGCACAAGCTGGTCTGATTGCGACATGCGCTTCCTGCGTGCTGTAGCGAATCCCTGTGGGAGCGGGTTTACCCGCGAAAGGGCCTGACCTGCCATCTGCGGTGCCTGGGCTGGCCTCTTCGCGGGTGAACCCGCTCCCACAGGGGCGTGCCGGAGGGCTGAGAGAAATATTCCAAACCCGCCATCTTTGTAGGGGAATCCCTACAACAAATCTTCCATCCGGATGATGGCATTCTCTCAGCACCCCCGATTTTCCGGCGCTTGCCGCTTGTCTAGTCTATGCCTACGCAGTCATCCAACAAGAAGGTGCAGGCATGAGCGAGGCGAAGTCGAACGCTGCAACCAGCGAAACGCTGGTCAGCTTCCGTGGTGTGCAGAAGAGCTACGACGGCGAGTCGCTGATCGTCAAAGACCTCAATCTGGATATTCGCAAGGGCGAGTTCCTTACCCTGCTTGGCCCGTCCGGCTCGGGCAAGACCACCAGCCTGATGATGCTGGCCGGCTTCGAAACCCCCACCGCCGGTGAAATCCAGCTGGCCGGGCGTTCGATCAACAACGTGCCGCCGCACAAGCGCGACATCGGCATGGTGTTCCAGAACTACGCGCTGTTCCCGCACATGACCGTGGCCGAGAACCTGGCGTTCCCGCTGACCGTGCGCAACCTGAGCAAGACCGACATCAGCGAGCGGGTAAAGCGGGTGTTGAACATGGTCCAGCTCGACGCCTTCGCCAAACGCTACCCCGGTCAGCTGTCCGGCGGCCAGCAACAGCGTGTGGCCCTGGCCCGGGCACTGGTGTTCGAGCCGCAGCTGGTTCTGATGGACGAACCGCTGGGCGCGCTGGACAAGCAGCTGCGCGAGCACATGCAGATGGAGATCAAGCATATCCACCAGCGCCTGGGCGTGACCGTGGTGTATGTGACCCACGACCAGGGCGAAGCGCTGACCATGTCCGACCGGGTGGCCGTGTTCCATCAGGGCGAAATCCAGCAGATCGCCGACCCGCGCACGCTGTACGAAGAACCCTGCAACACCTTCGTCGCCAACTTCATCGGCGAGAACAACCGCATCAACGGCACATTGCTGGCCAGTGATGGCAAGCGCTGCCAGGTGCAGTTGCCGCGTGGCGAGCGGGTCGAGGCGCTGGCGGTGAATGTCGGCCAGGCCGGCGAGCCGGTGACCCTGTCGATCCGCCCGGAGCGCGTGCGCCTGAATGGCCACAGCGAAAGCTGTGTTAACCGTTTCTCGGGCCGGGTGGCGGAATTCATTTACCTGGGCGACCACGTGCGGGTGCGCCTGGAAGTTTGCGGCAAGGGCGACTTCTTCGTGAAACAGCCGATTGCCGAGCTCGACCCGGCCCTGGCCGTGGGCGATGTGGTACCGCTGGGCTGGGAGGTGGAGCACGCCCGCGCGCTCGATCCGATTGCCGAAGCCCATTGATGGATTGCTTCACCAACCCTGTACTGTGGAGAGAATAATAATGCGCAAGCAGTTGAAACTGACCGCCCTGGCCCTGGGGCTGTTCGCCGCTGGCCAGGCCATGGCCGCAGACCTGACTGTTGTCTCGTTTGGTGGTGCCAACAAGGCGGCCCAGGTGAAGGCGTTCTACGAACCGTGGGAGAAGGCCGGCAAGGGCAAGATCATCGCAGGCGAGTACAACGGCGAGATGGCCAAGGTCAAAGCCATGGTCGACACCAAGAGCGTTTCGTGGAACCTGGTGGAAGTGGAGTCGCCAGAGTTGGCCCGCGGCTGTGACGAGGGCATGTTCGAAGAACTCGACCCGGCCCTGTTCGGTAATGAGGCCGACTATGTGCCGGGTGCCATTCAGCCATGTGGCGTTGGCTTCTTCGTATGGTCCACGGTGCTGGCCTACAACGCCGACAAGCTGAAGACCGCACCGACCAGCTGGGCCGATTTCTGGGATACCAAGAAATTCCCGGGTAAGCGCGGCCTGCGCAAGGGCGCCAAGTACACCCTTGAATTCGCCTTGATGGCCGACGGTGTGGCACCGAAGGATGTGTACCAGGTGCTGGGCACCAAAGAGGGCGTGGACCGCGCCTTCAAGAAGCTCGACGAACTCAAGCCAAGCATCCAGTGGTGGGAAGCCGGCGCCCAGCCGCCGCAGTACCTGGCCTCGGGTGACGTGGTCATGAGCTCTGCCTACAACGGCCGCATCGCTGCGGTGCAGAAAGAGAGCAACCTGAAGGTGGTGTGGAACGGCGGCATCTACGACTTCGATGCCTGGGCCATCCCGAAAGGTGCCAAGGATGTCGAGGAAGCGAAGAAATTCATCGCCTTCAGCGTGCAGCCCGAGCAGCAGAAGACCTACTCCGAGAACATTGCCTATGGCCCGGCCAATTCCAAGGCCGTGAGCCTGTTGTCGGACGATGTGAAGAAGGACATGCCGACCACGCCTGAAAACATCGCCAACCAGGTGCAGATCGATGTGGCCTTCTGGGCCGACAACAGCGAGCAGCTGGAGCAGCGCTTCAACGCCTGGGCGGCGAAGAAGTAAACGACCAGTGTAGGGGGCCGCTTTGCGGCCCATCGCCGGCAAGCCAGCTCCCACAGGGGGCCGCTGCCCTGGAGTCAGCGCAGTATCTGTAGGAGCTGGCTTGCCTGCGATGGGCTGCGCAGCAGCCCCATTTTCAGTTCGTATCGCGGAGTTCGCCATGGCCATTGCAGTGCCCCTCAAAGAAGGCGCAGGTCCAAGTCTCAAGCAGCGCCTCAAGCATGCCGAGCGGGTCAACCGCTGGAAGGCGCAGGCGTTGATCGCGCCGCTGGCGCTGTTTCTCCTGCTGGTGTTCCTGGTGCCTATTGCGGCGCTGCTGTACAAGAGCGTCGGCAACCCGGAAGTGGTTGGCGGCTTGCCGCGCACCGTTGGCGTCATCACCCAGTGGGATGGCAAGAGCCTGCCGGGCGAGGACGTTTACAAGGCGTTGAGCCAGGATTTGGCCGAATCGCGCAAGAACCAGACCTTGGGCGACCTTTCCAAGCGCCTGAACATGGAGCTTGCCGGTTACCGCAGCCTGTTGGCAAAGACCGCGCGGGCGCTGCCGTTCAAGAGCGAACCCGCTTCGTATAAAGATGCCTTGCAGGCTCTCGACGAGCGTTGGGGCGACCCGGCCTACTGGCAGGCAATCCGCCGCAACACCAGTACGGTCACCTCTTTCTACCTGCTGGCTTCGCTCGACCACCGTATCGATGACCTTGGCGAACTGGCCAAGGCCACCCCGGACCAGGCCATTTACCTGGACATCTTCGCCCGCACCCTGTGGATGGGTGTGGTGATTACCGCAATCTGCCTGGTGCTGGCCTACCCGCTGGCGTACCTGCTGGCCAACCTGCCGACCCGGCAGAGCAACCTGCTGATGATTCTGGTGCTGCTGCCGTTCTGGACCTCGATCCTGGTGCGGGTGGCGGCGTGGATCGTGCTGCTGCAGTCGGGCGGCCTGATCAACAGCGCGCTGATGGCCATGGGCATCATCGACCAGCCGTTGGAACTGGTGTTCAACCGCACCGGCGTGTACATCTCGATGGTGCACATCCTGTTGCCGTTCATGATCCTGCCGCTGTACAGCGTGATGAAGGGCATTTCGCCGAGCTACATGCGTGCGGCGATCTCGCTGGGCAGCCACCCGTTCGCCAGTTTCTGGCGGGTCTACTTCCCGCAGACCTACGCCGGGGTTGGCGCTGGTTGCCTGCTGGTGTTCATTCTGGCCATCGGCTACTACATCACCCCGGCACTGCTGGGCAGCCCGAATGACCAGATGGTCAGCTACTTCGTGGCCTTCTACACCAACACCAGCATCAACTGGGGCATGGCCACCGCACTTGGCGGGCTGTTGCTGCTGGCGACCGTGCTGTTGTACCTGATCTATAGCTGGCTGGTCGGCGCCAGCCGCCTGCGCCTGAGCTGAGGAGCCTTGTCATGCTGAGCCCTTACATGTCGCCCGTGGAGCGGGTGTGGTTCTACAGCCTGCGCATACTTTGCGGCTTGATCCTGCTGTTCCTCATATTGCCGGTGCTGGTGATCGTGCCGCTGTCGTTCAACAGTGGCAGTTTCCTGGTGTACCCGCTGCAGGGCTTCTCGCTGCAGTGGTACCAAGACTTCTTCGGCTCGGCCGAGTGGATGCGGGCCTTGAAGAACAGCATCATCGTCGCCCCGGCAGCCACGGTGCTGGCCATGGTGTTCGGCACCCTGGCGGCCATCGGCCTGACCCGTGGCGACTTCCCGGGCAAGTCGCTGGTGATGGCGCTGGTGATTTCGCCGATGGTGGTGCCGGTGGTGATCATCGGTGTGGCCAGCTACCTGTTCTTTGCCCCGTTGGGCATGGGCAACAGTTTCACCTCGCTGATTCTGGTGCATGCGGTACTCGGCGTGCCGTTCGTGATCATTACCGTGTCGGCGACCTTGCAGGGCTTCAACTACAACCTGGTGCGTGCGGCAGCCAGCCTGGGCGCCTCGCCACTGCTGACTTTCCGCCGGGTAACCCTGCCGTTGATCGCGCCCGGGGTGATTTCGGGGGCGTTGTTCGCCTTTGCCACGTCGTTTGACGAAGTAGTGGTGACCCTGTTCCTGGCCGGGCCGGAACAGGCGACCCTGCCGCGGCAGATGTTCAGTGGCATTCGCGAGAACCTCAGCCCGACCATTGCCGCGGCGGCGACCTTGCTGATTGCCTTCTCGGTGGTGTTGCTGCTGACCCTGGAGTGGTTGCGTGGGCGTAGCGAGAAGCTGAGAACTCAGCAGCCGGCTTGATTAGGTAGCCCAAGGCCTGCGCATTACCCTTGTAGGAGCAGCCTTGTGCTGCGAAGAGGCCGGAAAGACAAAAGCTATTCTTCGGTCCTACCGGCCTCTTCGCAGCACAAGGCTGCTCCTACAGACGCGAAGAGGCCGGTACAGGTTGATGCTAATCAGCCTTCATCCGCTTCCCTGGGTTACAATGCGCGCCACCGTGATTCTGCCAACAGGTGCGCCATGCAGCCCTACGCTATTGCCCCCTCCATTCTCTCTGCCGATTTCGCCCGTCTGGGCGAGGACGTCGACAAGGTATTGGCCGCGGGTGCCGACATCGTCCACTTCGATGTGATGGACAACCACTACGTCCCCAACCTGACCATCGGTCCGATGGTCTGCACCGCCCTGCGCAAGTACGGCGTCACCGCCCCGATCGACGTGCACCTGATGGTCAGCCCGGTCGACCGCATCATCGGCGACTTTATCGAAGCTGGCGCCACCTACATCACCTTCCACCCGGAGGCCTCGCAGCACATCGACCGTTCGCTGCAGTTGATCAAGGACGGTGGTTGCAAGGCCGGTCTGGTGTTCAACCCGGCCACCAGCCTGGATGCCTTGAAGTACGTGATGGACAAGATCGACATGGTGCTGCTGATGAGCGTCAACCCTGGCTTTGGCGGGCAGAAGTTCATCCCTGGCACCCTCGACAAGCTGCGCGAGGCGCGTGCGCTGATCGACGCCAGCGGCCGTGATATCCGCCTGGAAATCGACGGTGGCGTCAACGTCAACAACATCCGCGAGATCGCTGCCGCTGGCGCCGACACCTTCGTGGCCGGCTCGGCAATCTTCAACGCCCCGGACTACCAGGAAGTCATCGCCAGGATGCGTGCCGAACTGGCTCAGGCCCGCCCATGAGCGGCTTCGAGCAGCTGTTCCCCGGGACGCTGCCCAGGCTGGTGATGTTCGATCTGGACGGTACCCTGATCGATTCCGTGCCAGACCTGGCCGCCGCCGTGGACCGCATGCTGCTCGAACTGGGGCGCCCGCCTGCCGGCCTGGAGGCGGTGCGCCACTGGGTGGGCAACGGTGCCCAGGTGCTGGTGCGCCGGGCGCTGGCCGGCGGCATCGACCACGCCGCCGTGGAAGATGCGCTGGCCGACCAGGCGCTGGCGCTGTTCATGGACGCCTATGCCGAAAGCCACGAACTGACCGTGGTCTACCCCGGTGTGCAGGACACCCTGCGCTGGCTGCGCAAGCAGGGCGTGGAGATGGCTCTGATCACCAACAAGCCCGAGCGCTTCGTTGGCCCGCTGCTGGACCAGATGAAGATCGGCAACTACTTCCGCTGGATCATCGGTGGCGACACCCTGCCGCAGAAAAAGCCCGACCCTGCGGCGTTGCTGTTCGTCATGCAGATGGCCGGTGTCACCCCGCAGCAGTCGCTGTTTGTCGGCGATTCACGCAGTGACGTGCTGGCGGCCAAGGCGGCTGGCGTGCAGTGCGTCGGCCTGACCTACGGCTACAACCATGGCCGGCCGATCCACGACGAATCCCCCAGCCTGGTGATCGATGACCTGCGTGCATTGCTGCCCGGTTGCGCAGACCCGGCCACTGGGATAACGTTGGCGGACCTTCAAGCCTCACAAGACAGAGAGTCCACCGTGGCGGTTACCGGCAAATTCTGGATGAAAGTCATCAAGGCCCTGGCCCGTTGGCGTTGGCGCGCCTGACTTCAGCCTGCCGGCGCGTGCCGGCCCGTCCGTTTGCCTGACCTATTGCTGCTTGCCACGAGGCTACCCATGACCCGCGAAGAATTCCTGCGCCTGGCCGCTGCCGGCTACAACCGCATTCCCCTGGCCTGCGAAACCCTGGCCGACTTTGACACGCCGCTGTCGATCTATCTGAAACTGGCCGACCAGCCCAACTCGTACCTGCTCGAATCGGTGCAGGGCGGCGAGAAATGGGGCCGTTACTCGATGATCGGCCTGCCGTCGCGCACCGTGATGCGTGTGCACGGTTACCACGTCAGCATCCTGCAGGATGGCGTGGAGGTGGAAAGCCACGATGTCGAAGACCCGCTGGCCTTCGTCGAAACCTTCAAGGACCGTTACAAGGTCGCCGATATCCCTGGCCTGCCGCGCTTCAATGGCGGCCTGGTCGGTTACTTCGGCTACGACTGCGTGCGCTATGTGGAAAAGCGCCTGGGTGCCAGCCCCAACCCGGACCCGCTGGGTGTGCCGGATATCCTGCTGATGGTGTCCGATGCGGTGGTGGTGTTCGACAATCTGGCGGGCAAGATGCATGCGATCGTGCTGGTCGACCCGGCGCAAGAGCAGGCTTTCGAACAGGGCCAGGCACGCCTGCAAGGCCTGCTTGAAACCCTGCGTCAGCCGATCACTCCACGCCGTGGCCTGGACCTGAGTGGCCCGCAGGCTGCCGAGCCGGAATTCCGCTCCAGCTATACCCGCGAGGATTACGAGAACGCCGTCGGCCGCATCAAGGAATACATCCTGGCTGGTGACTGCATGCAGGTGGTGCCGTCGCAGCGCATGTCGATCGACTTCAAGGCGGCGCCTATCGACCTGTACCGCGCGCTGCGCTGCTTCAACCCGACGCCGTACATGTACTTCTTCAACTTTGGCGACTTCCATGTGGTCGGCAGCTCGCCCGAGGTGCTGGTACGCGTCGAGGACAACCTGGTCACCGTACGCCCGATTGCCGGTACCCGCCCGCGTGGTGCTACCGAAGAGGCCGACCGCGCGCTGGAAGACGACCTGCTGTCGGACGACAAGGAAATTGCCGAGCACCTGATGCTCATCGACCTGGGCCGTAACGACGTCGGGCGCGTGTCCTCGACCGGCAGCGTGCGCCTGACCGAGAAGATGGTGATCGAGCGTTACTCCAACGTGATGCACATTGTGTCCAACGTCACTGGCCAGCTGCGCGAAGGGCTGACGGCGATGGACGCACTGCGGGCGATACTGCCGGCCGGTACGCTGTCGGGTGCGCCGAAAATTCGTGCGATGGAAATCATCGACGAGCTGGAGCCGGTCAAACGTGGGGTTTACGGTGGTGCCGTGGGTTACTTCGCATGGAACGGCAACATGGATACCGCCATTGCCATCCGTACCGCGGTAATCAAGGACGGTGAGCTGCATGTGCAGGCCGGGGGCGGCATCGTTGCCGACTCGGTGCCGGCGCTGGAATGGGAAGAGACCATCAACAAGCGCCGAGCGATGTTCCGCGCGGTGGCGTTGGCTGAGCAAACTTCCGCCAAATAAGTTGATCGGGGCTGCGTTGCAGCCCTTCGCGGGCATGCCCGCTCCCACAGGGAAATCACATGCTGCAAGGCCTGTGCAATACCTGTGGGAGCGGGCGAGCCCGCGAAGGGCCGCAAAGCGGCCCCATCAATTCAAAAGTCGACGCTGACGCCCAAGCTCACTCCCTGCTGCGTCAATTCATCACTCTTGCGCCAGTTATAGTTGCCGCGCAAATGCACCCCCGCCACCACTTCATGGCTCACCCCCAGGCTCGCCCGGGTCAGGTCGCTGTGCGGCGTATACCCTGTCAGGGTGAAATCGTTCGCCGGCAGGCTGGTCAGGTGCATCGTCACATCCTGCTGGTCATCCTCGAACTCGTGCTCCTGCGCCACCTCGGCGAACAGCCGAGTACCTGGCAGCACCTGCACGCTACCCAGCAACCCCACGCCCAAACGGCGTGATGTACGTTCCTGGTCATCGAAACCCAGCGCCGTCGAGCGCCCGCTCTTCTCGTCATAGCCATCCACCTTCACCCGCGCATAGTCGGCGCTGATGAACGGCGCCAGCTGCCAGCTGCTGCTCTCGGCTGCCAGGTTGTAGCCCAGTCGCCCCGACATCGCCCAGGCCTCGCCATTGGTGTCGCCCTTTTCGCTGCGGTCGTTCACGCCAAGGGCGAAGGTGCGCTTGAGGTCGCTGTAGTCCAGGTGCCCGGCGGTAAGCGCCGCGTCGGCCCACCAGCGGTCCTGGCGGTATTGGGCGAAGGCGCTGGCAAGGTAGCTGTCCAGCTTGTAGTCCGAGTCCTGTGCGCCGGCTTCCAGCTTCTGCCGGTACACGCCTCCGGCCAGGCCCAGGCGCCATGCATCGTTCAGGCGGTAGCTGCCGCCCAGGGTCAGGTTGTAGCCGCGGCCGTCGCCGCTGGCCGCGCTGCGCTGGCCGTCGAAGTCCAGGTCCTGTGCGCCGGTGGCAACGAAGGGCTGCCACTGGCCAACTGCCTGCCAGGGTGTCTGCCACTGGTTGCGCAGTTCGTCCTGGTGAGCGCGCAGGCTGGCGTGGGCCATTTCCGGGAGCAAGGTCAGTTCCCAGGGGGCGGCGATGATCGAATAGGCGTAGTCGGCAATCAGTTGCTGGCCGGCAATGGTCGGGTGCACCGAGTCGTTGAACAGCAGCTTGGTCGGGTCTGGCGTGGCGCCGTTGATGCCGTACACCGGATTTTCCACACAGCCTTCGCCGCTGTAGCAGGTGCCGACCAGGTTCTGGCCGCTGGCCAGGCCGAACTGCTCGGGGCTGGCCAGCGCTTCGCTCAGCAGCACAGGGATGTTCAGCGGAATGATTTCGGCATCGATCTGCCCCAGTTGGCTGAGCAGCGACTGGTTGAACGCGCCGGATAGCAGCGACAGTGGGTTTTGTTGCGGCGTACCGCTGAAGTTCGGTGTTTGCCCGAGGTCGGGCAGCAGCCAGACCATGATGTAGCGGGCGCCGCCTTGCTGCAGGGCCTGGGCGCTGGCGGCCAGGCGGGCGCCGGCGGCCACGGCATCGGCCGGGCTGTTGACCAGGCCTTGCAGGAAGTCATTGCCGCCGCCAGTCAGGTAATACAACGCGTTGGGGTCGGCGCGCAGGCCGTTGGCCAGGTAGCCCGGTTTATCACGCAGTACCAGCCCGGCGCCGGGTCGCCCTGGCGGGATGACGGTTTCGGAGGTACTGGTGATCGAATCCAGGATCTGCTGGGTGGTGTAGCCACCGACTGCCCAGTTGTTGCCGTCGGGAAGCCCCAGCACCGGATTGACCGGGGAGGTGGAGGGGCCAAGCTCGGTCGGGCTCACACCAAGCCGCCCGCCCAGGATCATCGGTGACACTGGCGCATAATTGCCATTGGCATCGCGGTTGGTGAAGCGCACCCCGCCAAACTGCCCAGCGTCGCTGAGGCTGTCACCAAACACGATCATGCTGGAGTAGGGCGAGGGTGCAGCAAAGGCCTGGCTGCAGGCTAACGCCAATGAGGCGAGGGTAAAGCGCAATAACGGTGCTTTTCGCATCAGGGAACATCCTTTTCTTTGTTTTTATCAGGACAACCCCATCGACCTTAGCAAATCGCAGTGCATCCCTCCCAAGTCCATTCGTTTCCCCGTGTTTACGGGCATATTGCGCCCGCCGCCCCGGTAGGCTACTGTGCCGGAACGTATGAGCGAGACCTATCCTGTGTTGATCGTCAGCAAACTCTTGATGCGCGTTATCAAGGCCCACGCCCGTTGGCGTTGGCGCGCCTGACTTTATCCCCTGCCGGCCCGTCCGGCCCGCCCCCGTTTGCCTTCCTGTCTACCGCCCCTGAATGGCCAAGCTGCGCCTTTGGCAGAAGCAGGAAGGTTCGAATTTTGAAGTCAGTAGATTCAAGAGGTTTAACCCGATGTTACTGATGATCGACAATTACGACTCATTCACTTACAACGTCGTTCAGTACCTTGGCGAGCTGGGTGCCGAGGTAAAGGTCATTCGCAATGACGAAATGACCATCGCCCAGATCGAAGCCCTCAACCCCGAGCGCATCGTCGTATCTCCAGGCCCGTGCACGCCGAGCGAGGCGGGCGTGTCCATCGAGGCCATCCTGCACTTTGCCGGCAAGCTGCCGATCCTTGGCGTATGCCTGGGCCACCAGTCCATCGGCCAGGCCTTTGGTGGTGATGTGGTACGTGCCCGCCAGGTGATGCACGGCAAGACCAGCCCGGTACATCACCGTGACCTGGGCGTGTTCGCCGGCCTCAACAACCCGTTGACCGTGACCCGTTACCACTCGCTGGTGGTAAAGCGCGAAACCTTGCCCGACTGCCTGGAAGTGACCGCCTGGACAGCCCATGCTGACGGTTCGGTCGACGAGATCATGGGCTTGCGCCACAAGACGCTGAATATCGAAGGGGTGCAGTTCCACCCCGAGTCGATCCTGACCGAACAGGGCCACGAACTGTTCGCCAACTTCCTCAAGCAGACTGGCGGCCGCCGCTAAGGATCGAACATGGATATCAAGAGTGCGTTGAGCCGTATCGTCGGCCAGCTGGACCTTTCAACCGAAGAAATGCGCGACGTCATGCGCCAGATCATGACCGGCCAGTGCAGCGAAGCGCAGATCGGCGCCTTCCTGATGGGCATGCGCATGAAGAGCGAAAGCATCGACGAGATCGTCGGTGCGGTGTCGGTGATGCGCGAGCTGGCCGACAAGGTCGAACTGCAGAGCCTCGATGGTGTGGTCGATATCGTCGGTACCGGCGGTGATGGCGCCAACATCTTCAACGTGTCCACCGCCTCGTCGTTCGTCCTGGCGGCGGCAGGTTGCACCGTGGCCAAGCATGGCAACCGCGCGGTATCGGGCAAGAGCGGCAGTGCCGACCTGCTGGAGGCCGCCGGTATCTACCTGAACCTGACGCCCACCCAGGTGGCCCGCTGCATCGACAGCCTGGGCATCGGCTTCATGTTCGCGCAAAGCCATCATTCGGCCATGAAGCACGCTGCCGGCCCGCGTCGCGACCTGGGGCTGCGCACCCTGTTCAACATGCTCGGCCCGCTTACGAATCCGGCCGGGGTGAAGCACCAGGTGGTCGGTGTATTTGCCCAGACCCTGTGCCGCCCGTTGGCTGAAGTACTGCAGCGCCTGGGCAGCAAGCACGTGTTGGTGGTGCACTCGAAGGATGGCCTGGACGAGTTCAGCCTGGCTGCGCCGACCTTCGTCGCCGAACTGAAGAATGGCGACATCACCGAATACTGGGTAGAGCCGGAAGACCTCGGCATGAAGAGCCAGAGCCTGCACGGCCTGGCCGTCGAGAACCCGCAGGCGTCGCTGGAGCTGATCCGCGATGCACTGGGCCGACGCAAGACCGAAAACGGCCAGAAGGCCGCCGAGATGATCGTGCTCAATGCGGGCGCGGCGCTGTATGCCGCTGACCATGCCATGAGCCTGAAAGCCGGTGTGGAACTGGCCCACGACGTACTGCACACCGGGCTGGCCTGGGAGAAGCTGCAGGAGCTGGGTGCCTTTACTGCAGTATTCAAGGTGGAGAACGAAGCATGAGTGTGCCGACGGTGCTGGAAAGGATCATTGCCCGCAAGTTTCAGGAAGTGGCCGAGCGCAGCGCGCGCATCAGCCTCGCCGAACTGGAGGGCCTTGCAAAGGCTGCCGACGCCCCGCGTGGTTTTGCCAAGGCTCTGATCGAGCAAGCCGCGCGCAAGCAGCCGGCGGTGATTGCCGAAATAAAGAAGGCCTCGCCGAGCAAAGGAGTGATTCGCGAGAATTTCGTGCCGGCGGAAATCGCCGTCAGCTACGAGAAGGGCGGGGCGACCTGCCTGTCGGTGCTGACCGATGTGGACTACTTCCAGGGCGCCGACGAGTACCTGCAGCAGGCCCGCGCGGCGGTGTCGCTGCCGGTGATCCGCAAGGACTTCATGGTCGACCCGTACCAGATCGTCGAGGCCCGGGCCCTGGGCGCGGACTGTGTGCTGCTGATCGTGTCGGCGCTGGATGACGTGAAGATGGCCGAACTGGCGGCCACGGCCAAGGATGTTGGGCTCGACGTGCTGGTGGAAGTGCATGATGGCGATGAACTGGAGCGCGCGTTGAAAACCCTGGATACACCGCTGGTGGGGGTGAACAACCGCAATCTGCACACCTTCGAGGTCAGCCTGGAAACCACCCTCGACCTGCTGCCGCGTATTCCGCGTGATCGCCTGGCGATTACCGAGAGCGGCATCTTGAACCGAGCCGATGTGGAGCTGATGGCGATCAATGAGGTCTACTCGTTCCTGGTCGGTGAGGCATTCATGCGCGCCGAGCAGCCAGGGCTTGAATTGCAGCGGTTGTTCTTTCCGGAACAGGTGAAGAAGACTGTTCAGCAACTGGACTGATCGAATGAAGCCGGCGTTATTGCCGGCTTTTTTGTGTGCATGTAATGGCCCCTTCGCGGCGGTCCGACGCTTCGGCTCGCCCGCTCCCACAGGTTCTCCATCACCCTCGGGGTCTGTGGTAATCCCTGTGGGAGCGGGCGTGCCCGCGAAGAGGCCCTGAATAACAACATCAAAGGTGGATCAATGACCGATCAACCCCTGGCCCTGACCGTAGAACAAGGCCTGCACGCCGAACAGGAATTGCTGGCCGCCGTCTGCCGCGGCGAGCGCGACAGTGGCGTGCTGTTCTGGCGCCCGACCGACCACGCCCTGGTCATGCCCCGGCGCATGAGCCGTCTGGACAATTTCGAAGCCGCCTGCGCGGAGCTGGCGATTGCCGGCTGGCCGGTGCTGCTGCGCGAAACCGGCGGCGAGCCGGTGCCGCAATCACACGCCACGGTGAATGTTGCCCTGGTCTATGTTGCCCCTCGCAGCGAAGGCGACCACGGCCGTATCGAAAACGCCTACGAGCGCCTGTGCCTGCCGCTGTGTGAGGTGCTGCGCGAGTGGGGCGGGGTGGCGTCGGTGGGCGAAATCGACGGCGCCTTCTGCGATGGCCGCTACAACGTCAACCTCAATGGCCGCAAACTGGTGGGCACCGCCCAGCGCTGGCGCCAGGGGCTGGGTGGCAAGCGCCCGGTGGTGCTGGTGCACGGTGCGCTGCTGCTGGACAACGAGCGTGATTCGATGGTGGCTGCGGTCAACCGCTTCAACGAGTGCTGCGAGCTGGAGCAGCGCTGCCGCGCCGATGCGCACATCGCCCTGCACGAAGTGGCGCCTGCGGCCCCATGGTTCGAGCGGCTGTCGCAGGCCTATGCCAAGGTGCTGGCCGACCTGCCCAGGGACTAGCGGGTACCGTAGACCACCATGGTCTTGCCTTTGACCTGCACCAGGCTGCGTTCCTCAAGGTCCTTGAGGACGCGGCCGACCATTTCCCGCGAGCAACCGACGATGCGGCCGATTTCCTGACGGGTGATCTTGATCTGCATGCCATCGGGGTGTGTCATGGCGTCGGGTTGCTTGCACAGCTCCAGCAGGCAACGGGCGACACGCCCGGTAACGTCGAAGAACGCCAGGTCGCCGACCTTGCGCGTGGTGTTGCGCAGGCGCTGGGCCATCTGGCTGCCCAGGGCATAGAGGATTTCCGGGTTCTGGCGCGCCAGTTCGCGAAACTTCTCATAACTGATTTCGGCTACTTCGCATTCGGTCTTGGCGCGCACCCAGGCACTGCGCTGCTGTTCACCCTCGACCGGCTCGAACAGGCCCAACTCGCCGAAGAAGTCGCCATTGTTGAGGTAGGCGATGATCATTTCATGGCCGTCATCGTCCTCGATGAGGATGGTGACCGAACCCTTGATGATGAACGACAGTGTCTCGGCCCGGTCGCCTGCGCAGATGATGTTGCTTTTGGCGGTATAGCGACGGCGCTGGCAGTGCACCAGCAACTTTTCAATGTTCTTGATCTTGGCGGGTAGGGCGGAAGCAACCATCACGAAATCCTGTTCGATATGACGCATAGGCTTTTTATAAAGGTTGGCTGGCGGAATGCGCCAGTCATTTGGCGCCAGCTTATCAGACACTACCGGATGTTTCGGTACTAAACCGACATGACTCGTACTTTTCCCACAGCCGCACAAGGTCTAAGCTGACACCCTTTTTCGTAAATCAGGAGTCCGGGTAGATGAAGGCACGTATCCAGTGGGCCGGTGAGGCGATGTTCCTCGGCGAATCGGGGAGCGGCCATGTCGTCGTGATGGACGGCCCGCCCGAGGCCGGTGGCCGTAACCTGGGCGTGCGCCCGATGGAGATGCTGTTGCTGGGCCTGGGTGGCTGCAGCAGCTTTGACGTGGTCAGCATTCTGAAGAAGTCGCGCCAGGCGGTGGAAAGCTGCGAGGCGTTCTTGGAGGCCGAGCGTGCCAGCGAAGACCCGAAGGTGTTTACCAAGATCCACATGAACTTCGTGGTGAAGGGGCGTGGGCTGAAGGAGGCCCAGGTCAAGCGTGCGGTAGAGCTGTCGGCGGAGAAGTATTGCTCGGCTTCGATCATGCTCGAGCGTGCCGGGGTTGAGATTACCCACGGGTACGAGATTGTAGAGCTGGGTTGAACAGCATTTTGGGGGCTGCGTTGCAGCCCATCGCCGGCAAGCCAGCTCCCACAGGGATAGCACATGGCTTGAGGCCAATGCGGTCGAGGTGGGAGCTGGCTTGCCGGCGATGGGGCGCAGAGCGGCCCCAACAATTTCAGCTGCGAAGCGCCGGCAGCGCAGCCCGCACCCATCCCGGCAAACAATCGCGCATCACCCGGCTCAACCGCTCCCGCCGCTTCTGGTAAACCAGCCCCAGCCCGATAACCCCCAGCCCGATCAGGGTCACCACCACCGGGAACAGCAGCGAGTCGGCAAACACCTCGTACGACAGGTACCCCAGGTAAGCCGCCACACCCAACGCCCCGAACACCATGAACACCGGCCGGCGCAACAGCACCGCCATACCCATCAGGGCAATATTGATCAGGCAGTACAGGGCCTTGCCCAGCTCGCTGCCGCTGTCCACCAGCGTCAGCCCGCCCCAGAATGCCGCCAGCCCGGCCAGGTAGCCCCAGTGGGCATAGTCTTCGCGGGTGCGGCCGTCCACACCAACAAAAAACACCAGCAAGCCCAGACCGAACCACAGCGAAACCTCGCGGCGCTGTTCCCAGCTGAATGGCGAGCCGAAGAACCATTCGCTCAAGTCCATCGACATGAACCACAGGGCGACGGCAATCGGCATGACGATAAACGGGTAGGGGATCAGCCTCAGCATCAACAGCCCGGCAAGTACCGTGGCTGCTTCCATTGCCAGCCAGCCGCCCTGCACGTAGGTGTAGTACTGGTGATAGTTCGCCTGCGCATCATCCATTGGCCACCAGCCGGCCAGCCGTTCGATGGCGAACACCGCCAACGGCACGATGCTGACCGCCACCGCCGCCAGCACCCCGGCCGCGACGGGCTGTACGCGCCGTTGCAGGTTAACGGCGAACAGTGTGAGCAGCAGAATATAGAGGCTGGCGATGAGCAGCAGCGCCCAGTCGCCGATGCGCATCCAGGCTTCGGTAAGCAACCAGCCCATGGCTGCCATGATCAGCATGGCGCCGAAGTAGAACGCGACATGGGCCAGCTGGAAGCTGCCGCGCTGTGCCGGCTGCTGGTGCAGGAACGCCAGCAGGGCCTGGTCCTGGCCCTGCTGCAGAATGCCGGCTTGCACGGCGCGCGCCAGGTCCTTGGCGTCGAAACGGTCCGTCATGGTGATGCCTTCAGATACGGTAGGTGCTCTTGGTCATGACTTTGGCCAACAGGCTCATGCCAAAGCGAACCGGGGCAGGGAAGCGATAACCGCCGGCTTCCAGTGCAGACTCGGCGTGCTGTTCCTCGTCGACGCGCATCTGTTCGAGGATGGCCCGGGACTTTTCGTCTTCCTGCGGAATCTGCTCCAGGTGCTCGTCGAGGTGCTTGCACACCTGATGCTCGGTGGCGGCGACGAAGCCAAGGCTGACCTTGTCGCTGACCAGCCCGGCGAGTGCACCGATACCGAACGACATGCCGTAGAACAACGGGTTGAGCACGCTGGGGTGGCTGTTCAGCTGGCGAATGCGCTGTTCGCACCAGGCCAGGTGGTCCACTTCTTCCTCGGCGGCATGTTCCATGGCCTTGCGCACTTCGGGCAGCTTGGCGGTCAGGGCCTGGCCCTGGTACAGCGCCTGGGCGCAGACTTCACCGGTGTGGTTGATACGCATCAACCCGGCAACATGACGGGCCTGCTGTTCGTCAAGGTCGACGTCCGGCTGGACGATGGCCGGCGAAGGGCGGGCGGGTTGGCCGCTGAAGGGCAGCAAGGTGCGCATGGCGGTATCGGCCTGCAGCAACAAGCGGTCGAGCGGCGAGTAGTGACGTTCGGTAGCCATCGGGCACCTCCGCAAGAATGTGCCCGACAGTTTACCGCAATAGTGGCAGGGTCGCTTGCCGTGGATCAGCCCGGTGGCCAGTGCATCTGGCGCTGGCCAAGCACGTGCATGTGGATGTGGTAGACGGTCTGGCCGCCTTGCTCGTTGCAGTTCATGACTACGCGGAAGCCTTCTTCGCAGCCAAGTTCCTTGGCCAGGCGCTGGGCGGTGAACAAGATGTGACCAGCCAGGCCTTTGTCTTCCTCGGTCAAGTCATTGAGGGTGCGGATGTGCTTTTTCGGGATGACCAGAAAATGCACGGGCGCCTGGGGGGCGATATCGTGGAACGCCAGAACCTGGTCGTCCTCGTAGATGATCTTCGCCGGGATTTCCCGGTTGATGATCTTGATGAATAAATCGTCCACAGCACTTGCTCCATGGTGAGGGTCGGGCCGAGTGTACTCAGCCGGGCGCCGCTCGCCCAGTAGCTATTCCATACCAACCGGGCAATAGCGGCGGTGGATGGCACCGGCCAGCTTGCGCACCAGCCAGCGCGGCAGCAGACGCGGTGCGAACGCCATCCAGCGGTTGCGTCGGCCGGGCATGATCAGCGCGCGGTTCTTGTCCAGCGCGCGCACCGTGTACAGCGCAACTTCCTCAGGGCTGAGGCAGCGTGGCTTGCCATCCAGCCGCGGAATGCGCCGGCGCGAGGAGTGCACCGGGCCTGGGCACAGTACCGAAACCTTGATGCCGGTGCGCTTGAGTTCTTCACGCAAGGCCTGGGAGAAGCTCAGTACATAGGCCTTGCTAGCGGCATAGGCGGCCATCCACGGGCCAGGCGCCACCCCGGCCAGGCCCGCGACATTGAGGATCTGTCCGCCGCCCTGCACGGCCATCAGGTTACCGATGGCGTGGCACAGGCGGCTCAGGGCCAGCACGTTGACTTCCAACAAGTCCTGCTCGTCCGCCCACTCATGGGCCAGGAATGGCCCGTAGGTGCGCAGGCCGGCACAATTGACCAGCAGGTCTATACGTCGCTCGCCTTCCTCCAGTTCAAGCACGAAGCCTGACAGGCGTAACGGTTGGCTGAGATCGCAGGCGCGGAATAGCACCTCGACACCGAAGCGTTGGGTCAGTTCGATGGCCACCGGCTCCAGCGTTTCACGCTGGCGAGCCACCAGGATCAGGTTGCGCCCGCGCCGCGCCAGGGCTTCCGCCAGGGCGAGGCCCAGGCCGCTGGAAGCACCAGTGATCATGGCGTAACGGGTCATGCAAGGCTCCTGGGGGCTGAAGAGGGCGCCTAGTGTACAGCTTGGCCAGTCAAGGTGTTGCCTTTTGCTACAAGGTACGGGCGCGCAGCGCCTGGCAGCGCTCCAGAGCGTCCCGGTACTCGTCATGCAGCCGTCCGATCAGTGCGCTGGCACTGGGCAGGTCGTCGATACCGCCGACCCCCTGGCCCGCCGACCACACGGTCTTCCAGGCCTTGGCTTCGTCGTCGATCGGCTTGAGCTTGCCTTGCTCATGGCCGCCCTTGAGGGTATCCATGTCGTAGCCAGCTTGCTCCAGGCTCGGGCGCAGGAAGCTGGCAGGGACGCCGGACACCGCCGGGGTGTGGATGATGTCGGCGGCATGGGAATCGAGCAGCATCTGCTTGTAGGCGCCCGGGGCCTGGCTTTCTGCGGTGGCGATGAAGCGGGTGCCCATGTACGCAAGGTCCGCACCCAGCATTTGCGCGGCGAGGATCTCGTGGCCGTGGTTGAGGCAGCCGGCCAGCAGCAGGGTCTTGTCGAAGAACTGGCGAATCTCTGCGGCCAGGGCGAACGGGCTCCAGGTGCCAGCATGGCCGCCTGCGCCCGCAGCGACGGCGATCAGGCCATCGACGCCGGCTTCGGAGGCTTTCTCGGCATGGCGGCGGGTGGTGACGTCGTGGAACACCAGGCCGCCGTAGCCATGCACGGCATCGACCACTTCCTTCACCGCGCCGAGGCTGGTGATGACGATCGGTACGCGATGTTCCACGCACAAGGCCAGGTCGGCCTGCAGGCGCGGGTTGGTCGGGTGGACGATCAGGTTGACGGCATAGGGTGCTGGCGCCTGCAACAGTGCCAGGCCTGCCTCGATTTCCTCCAGCCAGGCCTTGAAGCCGGCGCTGTCGCGCTGGTTCAGGGCCGGGAAGCTGCCGACCACGCCGTTGGAGCAGCAGGCCAGTACCAGCCTGGGGTTGGAGATCAGGAACATCGGTGCGGCAACCACGGGCAGGCGCAGGCGTTGTTCGAGGGAGGCAGGTAGCGACATGGCAAGGCTCCTTGAGCGGGTGGCTATGTCAGAACGGTTTGACCACCACCAGAATTACGATACCCAGCAGGAACAATACGGGTACTTCGTTGAACCAGCGATAGTAGACATGGCTGCGGGTGTTGCTGCCGCTGGCGAAGCGCTTGCGCTGGGCGCCGCACATGTGATGGTAGACGGTCAGCAGGATGACCAGGGTCAGCTTGGCATGCAGCCAGCCCTGGCTGAGCCAGCCGGGCGTGAGGTAGAGCATCCACGCGCCGAACACGTAGGTGGCGATCATCGCCGGGTTCATGATGCCGCGAAACAGCTTGCGCTCCATGGTCACGAAGCGTTCCTGGCTGATGCTGTCCTGGCTTTGGGCGTGGTAGACGAACAGCCGCGGCAGGTAGAACAGGCCGGCGAACCAGCAGACCACACTGACGATATGCAGCGCTTTGATCCATAGGTAAAGCATGGGGGAGTTCCTTCAGGTATTCACGGTCGTCAGATAGTAGTGGTCAAGCGCCCGAAGGGTCACCCGAAGAGTTGTTACAGGCGCCTTGCGCCCCTATTATCGTGCGCTTTCCAGACGGCTCGTTGATAAGGGGCAAGCGTTATGATCAAGGTCGGTATCGTCGGCGGCACGGGTTACACCGGCGTCGAACTGTTGCGTCTGCTGGCACAGCATCCACAGGCCGAAGTGGCGGTCATCACTTCGCGCTCCGAGGCGGGCGTTGCAGTGGCGGACATGTACCCGAACCTGCGCGGCCACTATGACGGGCTGGCGTTCAGCGTGCCGGACAGCAAGACCCTGGCAGCCTGCGACGTGGTGTTTTTCGCCACCCCGCACGGTGTTGCCCACGCCCTGGCTGGCGAACTGCTGGCGGCCGGTACCAAGGTGATCGACCTGTCGGCCGATTTCCGCCTGCAGGACGCTGCCGAGTGGGGCAAGTGGTACGGCCAGCCGCACGGTGCGCCAGAGCTTCTCAAGGACGCGGTATACGGCCTGCCTGAAGTCAACCGCGAGAAGATTCGCCAGGCGCGCCTGATCGCTGTGCCGGGTTGCTACCCGACTGCTACCCAACTGGGCTTCCTGCCGCTGCTGGAAGCTGGCCTGGCCGACCCGTCGCGCCTGATCGCCGACTGCAAGTCGGGTGTCAGCGGCGCTGGCCGTGGTGCGGCGGTGGGCTCGCTGTTCTGCGAAGCCGGCGAAAGCATGAAAGCCTACGCAGTGAAGGGCCATCGCCACCTGCCGGAAATCAGCCAGGGCCTGCGCCTGGCCGCTGGCAAGGATATCGGCCTGACTTTCGTGCCGCACCTGACGCCAATGATCCGTGGCATCCACGCAACCCTGTACGCTACCGTCGCCGACACCTCGGTCGACCTGCAGGCGCTGTTCGAGAAGCGTTACGCCGATGAACCGTTCGTCGATGTGATGCCGGCTGGCAGCCACCCGGAAACCCGCAGTGTGCGCGGCGCCAACGTCTGCCGCATTGCCGTTCATCGCCCGCAAGGTGGTGACCTGGTGGTGGTGCTGTCGGTGATCGACAACCTGGTCAAGGGCGCGTCCGGCCAGGCGGTGCAGAACCTCAACATCCTGTTCGGCCTGGACGAGCGCATGGGCTTGTCACACGCGGGCCTGCTGCCGTAAGCCGCCAGCGTTCGAAAAGGCCCGCGTCGTGCGGGCCTTTTTGTAGGTCGCGACTAAAGCCGCACAATTCTTGACCGATTTTCTCGGGAAAGCGGATAATGCGCGTCATCGAGTTTTATGGCGGCTACCACGCCGGGAGAATCAACATGAGCGTCGAAACCTTCACCCCCACCGCTTTGGAATTCACCCACGGCGCTGCGCAAAAGGTGAAGAACCTGGTTTCCGAGGAAGGCAACGATCGTCTGAAGCTGCGCGTGTTCGTCACCGGTGGCGGCTGCTCGGGCTTCCAGTATGGCTTCACCTTCGATGAGGACGTGGCCGAAGACGACACCATCGTCGAGCGCGAAGGTGTTTCCCTTGTGGTCGACCCGATGAGCTTCCAGTACCTGGCCGGCGCCGAGGTGGATTACCAGGAAGGCCTGGAAGGCTCGCGCTTCGTGATCAAGAACCCGAACGCTGCCACCACCTGTGGCTGCGGCTCCTCGTTCTCGATCTGAGGCCTGGCCATACGAAAACGCCGCGCAATTGCGCGGCGTTTTGCTTTCTGGCGTAACGTTCAGGCCGGGTAGATTGCGCCGAGTACGCGCAGGCCCTTGGCCGCTGTCACGCTAGGGCGATTGGCAGCGATGCCTTCCAGGCAACAGTGGGCCAGCCAGGCGAAGGCCATGGCTTCGACCCAGTCCGGGTCCACGCCATGGGCGCCGGTGCTGGCGACACGGGCGTCGGGCAGCAACTGGCCGAGGCGTGCCATCAGGGCGCCGTTGCGCGCACCGCCACCGCAGACCAGCAGCGCTTCGGTGCCTTGCTGGGCGTTGCTCAACGAGTCGATGATGCTGCGTGCGGTCAGTTCCAGCAATGTTGCCTGTACGTCCTCGTCGCGGTAAGCGGGCAGGCGGGTCAGGTGGCCATCCAGCCAGGGCAGGTTGAATACTTCGCGGCCGGTGCTCTTCGGGCCGCTGCCGGCGAAGAACGGGTCGGCCAGCAGTGCGCTGAGCAAGTCGGCCTGCACCACGCCCGAGGCAGCCCAAGCCCCATCCGCATCGTAGGCCTGGCCGCGCTTGCGCTCGATCCAGGCATCCAGCAGCACGTTGCCCGGGCCGCAGTCGAAGCCGTGGACTGGCTTGTCGTGTTCGATCAGGCTGAGGTTGCTGAAACCGCCCACGTTGAGAATGGCCAGGCGCTGGCCCAGGTGGCTGAACAGGGTTTCATGGAAGGCCGGCACCAGTGGCGCACCTTGGCCGCCGGCGGCCACATCGCGACGGCGGAAGTCGGCGACCACGCTGATACCGGTAAGCTCGGCCAGCAGCGCCGGGTTGCCGATCTGTACGGTAAAACCGCGTGCAGGTTCGTGGCGGATGGTCTGGCCGTGGCTGCCGATGGCGCGGATGGCTCCGGCCTGCAGCCCTTGCCTGGCCAGCAGTTGGCAGATGCCTTCGCCTGCCAGGCTGGCCCAGCGGTTTTCCGCCAGTGCAGCGCGGGCGATCTCGTCAGGGCCGCTGCTGCAAAGGCCCAGCAGTTCCTGGCGCAGGTCGCCGGGCATGGGCAGGTAGTGGGTGGCGAGCAGTTCGAGCTGCTCGCCTTGTTCGATCAAGGCAATGTCCAGGCCATCAAGGCTGGTGCCGGACATCACCCCCAGGTATAGCGCCATGTGCTTAGCGCTTGTTCGCTGCGAGCAGGGTGGCCTTTTCCTGATCCATGCGGGCGATCAAGGGCTGGCTCTGCTGCAGGAAACGCTGGCGCTCGTTCCTGGCGATCGGGTCGGCCATCGGCACTTTCTGGCTCAGCGGGTCAACGTGCACACCGTTGACCTGGAACTCGTAGTGCAGATGCGGTCCGGTGGACAAGCCGGTGGTGCCGATGTAGCCGATGATCTGGCCCTGCTTGACCGAGCTGCCGGTCTTGATGCCCTTGGCAAAGCCCTGCATGTGGCCATACAGCGTCTTGTAGCGGTTGCCGTGCTGGATGATCACGGTATTGCCGTAACCACCGCGGCGCCCGGCCAGTTCGATGCGGCCGTCACCGGCTGCCTTGATCGGAGTGCCGCGTGGGGCGGCGTAGTCGACGCCTTTGTGGGCACGGATCTTGTTCAGGATCGGATGCTTGCGGCCGGCAGAGAAGCGCGAGCTGATGCGGGCGAAGTCGACCGGGGTGCGGATGAATGCCTTGCGCAGGCTGTTGCCATCTGCGGTGTAGTAACTGGTGTTGCCCTGCTTGTTGGTATAGCGCACGGCGGTGTAGGTCTTGCCGCGGTTGGTGAAGCGCGCGGAGAGGATGTTGCCGGTACCGACGACCTTGCCGTCCATCACCTTTTGCTCGTAAACCACATCGAATTCATCGCCCGGGCGGATGTCCTGGGCGAAATCGATGTCGTAACCCAGCACGCGAGCCATGTCCATGGTCATGCTGTGGGACAGGCCGGCACGTTGGGCCGAGGCCGACAGCGAGCTTTTGATCACGCCGTGGGCGTAGGCGGTACGCACAACCGGCTTGCTGATCTCGCGGTTGAAGGTATAGCCCTTGTCGGTCTTGTTCAGGCGAATGGTTTCGAGGTTGCTGACCTTGCTGTGCAGGCTGGCCAGCTGGCCTTCCTTGTCGAGCTCGAACTGCAGCACCTGGCCATGCTTGAGCTGGCTGAACTGCTTGGCCTGCTTGTTGCTGGCCAGAACGTCGTGCACCGCGTTGCTCGGCAGGCCGACCTTGGCGAACAGTGTGGACAGGGTGTCGCCACGGGCCACGGTGACTTCGCGGTGGCTGGGCTGCTTGGCAGCTTCGACGACCGGTTCGGCCGCAGGGGCTTCCTGCTCGGCCTTCTGCGTCTCGGGGGCGGCCTCTTCGATCTGGGCGAATGGTGAGCCTTGCTCACCTTCTGCCTGCACCAGCGGCGCAGCGCGGGATTCGTCCTTCAACTGCTCGGCAGGGCTCTCCAGCTCGAGGTTGAGGGTGGTTTTCTTGGCTTCCACTTCGCTGGAAGGAAACACCAGCAGGGCCAGGCTGAGCAGGGCGGCTATGCCGCTGGCGGCCAACAGATGGCTTTTCGGATAAAGCGGGGGCGCTTTAGGCGGTTCGTTGGTCATGGGCAAGGTGACTTTGAAAAAGGTGAAATGGAAAAGATGAATGACATGATGAAGATGAAATAACTGTATAAAATATAACCAAAACCATTTTCACGCAAGGGCGCGTAGACGCCGCAAGCCTGGGCTCGGGTCACATTCCTTTGCGAAACTTGTAATTGACGGCCGATCTTGTATGGTTGGCTCCCCCTGAATCTGAGCCTTGCGGGTTTGTCTATGAAGTCGGTTGAAGAGCAGCTGGCGCTTATCAAGCGCGGCGCGGAAGAAGTACTGGTCGAGTCGGAACTGGTGGAGAAGCTCAAGCGCGGCCAACCTCTGCGCATCAAGGCCGGCTTCGACCCGACCGCGCCTGACCTGCACCTTGGGCACACGGTGCTGATCAACAAGCTGCGCCAGTTCCAGGATCTGGGGCATCAGGTCATCTTCCTGATCGGTGACTTCACCGGCATGATCGGCGACCCGAGCGGCAAGAGCGCCACGCGCCCGCCGCTGACCCGCGAGCAGGTGCTGGAAAACGCCGAGACGTACAAGCAGCAGGTGTTCAAGATCCTTGATCCGGCCAAGACCGAGGTTGCATTCAACTCCACCTGGATGGACAAGCTGACCCCGGCCGACTTCATTCGCCTGGCGTCGCAGTACACCGTGGCGCGCATGCTCGAGCGCGATGACTTCGACAAGCGCTACACCACCAACCAGCCTATTGCCATCCACGAGTTCCTGTACCCGCTGGTGCAGGGTTATGACTCGGTGGCGCTGAAGGCGGATGTCGAGCTGGGTGGTACTGACCAGAAGTTCAACCTGCTGATGGGGCGTGAGCTGCAGCGCGCCTATGGCCAGGAAGCGCAGAACATCGTGACCATGCCGCTGCTCGAAGGGCTCGACGGCGTGAAGAAGATGTCCAAGTCGCTGGGCAACTATGTAGGTATCCAGGAAGCGCCAGGGGTGATGTACAGCAAGCTGGTGTCGATCCCGGATACCCTGATGTGGCGTTACTTCGAACTGCTGAGCTTCCGTTCGATGGAAGAGATCGAGCAGTTCCGTGCCGACGTCGCCAATGGTGCCAACCCGCGCGACATCAAGATCAAGCTGGCGGAAGAGATCGTTGCGCGCTTCCATGGCGAGGAGGCTGCGGCCAATGCTCACCGTGCCGCGGGTAACCGCATGAAGGAGGGCGAGTTGCCGGAAGATCTGCCGGAGGTCGAAGTCGCTGCGGCTGAAAGCCTGCCAATTGCTGCCGTGCTGAACCGGGCTGGCCTGGTGAAGAACTCGGCTCAGGCGCGTGATTTGCTTAGCGGTGGTGCTGTGAAGGTTGATGGCGCAGTGGTGGATCGTGACTTCGTGTTTGCACTGGGTGCAACCCATGTGTGCCAGGCGGGCAAGAAGTCGTTTGCGCGGGTTACCCTCAAGGCCGAGTGATTTTCGGTGGGTTTAGCTATGTAAAAGCGGGGAGGCCGGTAGGCCTCCCCGCTTTGTTTTTGGGTTTTGGGTTGTTGGTTGTTGGTTGTGTCAGGGCTGCCGGGTGCCTGTCTTGAGATGGCATTGGCTTTGAGAGGTGCCTGTCTTGGGCTTTCTGGCGCCTGTGAGATCGAGCGCCGTCCGCGCGGCGCTTCGCAGCACAAGGCTGCTCCTACATCTGTTTCTGGCCAGTCTCTCCTGTGCCTGGCGCGCGCGACCGCCTTGTCTGCTCCATCCAATATCGAAGGTTGCGCCTGCTGCTCTTCATCAATCTCCAGCCATGCACCCAGGGTGCGCGCGCCAATGGCGCAGGAATAACTGGCCCGAAACAGATGTAGGAGCAGCCTTGTGCTGCGAAGCGCCGCGCGGGCGGCGCTCGATCTCATAGGCGCAGAAGGTGTTGTGGCGAGCACCTGGTAGCCTTGATAAGGTCTTCGCCTGGAACATTTCAAATAAATGAAATTAAAGGTTGACGCCCTCTCGAATCCCCTTATAATGCGCCCCACTTCCAGCGACGCCGGAACGACAAACTCCTTGATTTTCAAAGAGTTAGATAGTTGAAGCGAAGTTGAAAGGGCTACGATCAAATGATCGCCAGCGGTTGAGATGATGGTTGACAGCGCTTCTAAACGCTGTATGATTCGCCTCCCGCTACGAGAGATCGCAGCGAGTCAAGTGTTTGAAGCTAAACGAGTTTCTCGCAAAAAACTTCAAAATAAACACTTGACAGCAAATGAGGAAAGCGTAGAATGCGCGCCTCGGTTGAGACGAAACGTTCTTAACCAAACGCTCTTTAACAAATCGAATCAAGCAATTCGTGTGGGTGCTTGTGAGTACGGACTGATAGTCACAAAGATTATCAGCATCACAAGTGGCCATGCGAGAAATCACATAGTCATTTGAGATTGCTGAGCCAAGTTTAGGGTTTCTTAAAAACCCAAGCAGTATTGAACTGAAGAGTTTGATCATGGCTCAGATTGAACGCTGGC